>NZ_JANKBY010000527.1:0-1566 GCF_024621905.1 Terrisporobacter muris | reverse complement strand
CTCAATATATAGATTATTATAACAAAGAAAGAATACAGGCAAAATTAAACTACCTTTCTCCTGTAAAATACAAGAAAAAGGTAGCCTAGGTTGTTTTATATTGTTCCACATGAAGGGTGCAGTTCATGTAAGCGATGGAGTTGTTTTATATGCTATTGGATTGGTATTACTTATTTATGTGGGAAGTTATGTTCAGTTAAAGTTTGGAGCGGCAGGAATAGCATTGACACAGCTTATGATTATTGGATTACCACTTTTATTTGCTTATTATATAAAAAGTGATTTTAAGAAGGTGTTCTCTTTAAAGTTGCCAAAGTTTAAGCATTTAATTGGAGCAACAAGCCTTTGGATAGGAACATACTTAATTGTATTTGTAATAACAAATATAATTTTATATTATTTCCCACAAAATCAAGAAATCGTTGAAGGGTTAAATGATGCCTTATTTACGAAGGATAACTTACTTTTAAATATTTGCTTAGTGGCATTAATGCCAGCCATATGCGAAGAAGTATTTTTTAGAGGGTTTATATTAACATCTTTTAAACATAATAAGAAATCATATAGAGGAGCCATAGTTGCTTCGGGAATCTTATTTGGAATGATGCATATGGACTTTATAAGAATTGTACCGACTTCTATTTTAGGAATGGCTTTTGCTTATGCAGTTTGTAAAACAAATTCAATTGGTGTAAGTATGTTTATGCACCTCTTAAATAATGGATTTGCAGTTGTTGTAACTTATTTATCTTCAAAGATGCTAGAAAATGTTGAAACGACTACAGCTACTTACTTGTCATTTAACCAATTATTTGTGTTTTTAATCTTGAGTATTATGTTTATAAGTGTTGCAGTTTTGCTATTTAAAGAAAAGAAAAGTTTAAAAGAAAGTAACATAGTTGAATAAAAAGTATAGAATAAGGTTACTCGTTGAGTAATCTTATTTTTATGAATTCATACAAGGAAATGATATAATATAGAAAAAGAACATAAGGAGATAATAAATTGCTGGATACAAAAGAAATAGATTTTGACTTAGATAGATGTGAAAAGGTATTAAGAGAAAATGATTATATGGAAATAGTTATAGCTATAGAAGAATTACAAGATAAATATAGAGATAAAATTGATTATATTATTGAAAATGAAAATAATGTTGTTTGGAATTATAGTAGAAAAGACTTGGAAAAGATAGAGAAATACTTAGGTGACTATAAAAAAGAAATGATTCAAAAAGAAAAGCTAAAAAATACTTATGAAAAATTAGAAGATTTAAGAGTTTATATTAAAGATAATAATATGGCACATAAAGAGGATGTTAAGGGGATTATTAATCTTATAGAAGAAGTAAATAATAAAGATATAAATTTAGATGATAAGTATGAAGAATTAAGAGTTTGTTTTGATATATTAAAACATATAGATAGGGAAATGAGTATATACATATTAGAATTGATAACTTTAGTAATAAAATAAATATGGATGAAATTGATTTAAATAATTGGGAGGAAAATATGAAATTTAGGAACTTTAGAGAAAGCTTATTTACTAAACAAGAAGAAATAA
>NZ_JANKBY010000526.1:0-1588 GCF_024621905.1 Terrisporobacter muris | reverse complement strand
ATATAGATTTAGATCTATGGATATTTTATGTATTTATCAAATTCAATAATTTGCTTAGGAAAGTACTAGGTATAAATAAATACTTTAAAAGATAATTTGATTACTAAAAAAAAATAGAGTTAACTTAACTCTATTTTTTCATTTTTATTTTTCTAAATATTTGCATATACATATTCTTTATCATCACTAAATGTAAAGCAATAATCTGGATTTATATCTAATATATCCTCTATTTCAGTACTATATATCATCTCGTCTATTAATTCATTTTTGCTTGTCCCTTCCAGCCAAAAATCTATAATTTGGTCTTTATCGAACAATCTATCAATATCATAGCTTGATTCAAGCATATCATCTAACTTATCCCTAATATAATCCTTTAAGTCCCTACTATTACTATATATTAAGTATTCATCAATTTCCGTATATCCATTTTCCCATAAATCCATATAATATGAATCACATGCTCTTATACTCATTTCTTCGATGTGCCAGTTACACCAAGCAAAGAATGTTATCTCATTTATATCTATCTCATTGCTATTATAGTATTGAACTACTTCTTCTAACTTATCTTTTTCACTTAATAAGTACTCCTTTAAATTACTATCTTTCATATCTAAATAAATACTCTCAATTATTTGTATTGTTCTAGTGTCCATATTGTTAAACTTATGTATTAATTCTTGTAACTCTTTGAAAAATAATTTATTAATAACTTCGCTTTTATTTGTAATCATCATATTATCTCCTCCTAATTTCTTGGAACATAGAAAAATCCCTAGTTGTAATATCTACAACTAGGGATCTTTTATTTATAAACCACTATTCATAATTTGTTTAAATATTATCTAGTTATTCTATAGTCTAATACTATAACCCAAGCTCTGTAACTTTTTCCTTTTTAGCTATACCACCTTTTCCACAACTTTTACATTTTAGTACAACAGGGTAAACTTGTGCTTTTTCTAATATAGCTGCTAAAATATTTAATCCTAACCCACACAATAGTAATATTTTTGATATACCGAAAAACCCATCATAATCTATAAAAACAAGTAACCCCATTATTAACATTAAGCTCGTTCCTATAATTGTCATTTTTACTGTTTTCTTATGTCTTTTTACATCTTCCCCACAAAAGCTACAAGAAAACTTTTCTGTCCAATCATATTCAACCTCTTTACAATCATCATTAGTACATTTATGTACTACTCTTAATTTAAAAGGGTAAAGTACTAAAGATAAGTATGGAATTATATATATACAATTAACTCCTAAACTCATTATAAAATCCATAGTAAATGCTCCAATAATAGCCATTGGTATTCCTATCTTAAATGTAAGTGTAAGTAGATGTAAAGCAAAGCTCCTAGTTTTCATTTCACTTCCGCATTTGTCACAATATTTCATTTTTATATCCTCCCACATTATCATCTTTATTGTTTAATTAGAACATTGTTAATCGTTTATAAAATTTTAATTAGTTAATAGATTAATTTTTATCATTCTTTTAATTTCATATTATTTATTAATTGCTTTATCCATCCCTCTGTGTATCCAAGTTCTCTACACATTTCTTTTATAG
>NZ_JANKBY010000525.1:0-1591 GCF_024621905.1 Terrisporobacter muris | reverse complement strand
ATAGGGCTGTTGATTTTTTAGGATTATAATCTTTATTACTTCTTATTTTGGAAAATAATTTTCTATCCATATTAGCTTTTTTATAAAGTAACTTAATTAAGTATAAAATCAAAAAAGAGATCTATCAAAATAATTAAACATTTTAATAGATCTCTTTTATTTATATTTAAGCAGCTATTTTTTCTGCTTGTTTATTTTCATTTAATTTAGCCATAGCTTTTATAGCAGTTAGTATGCCAATATACGCTAATATAACTGCGCCTAATATAGCCCACCAAGCTACACCATATCCCATTTTATCAACTACTACACCGAATAATGATGAACCTAAAGCAAATCCTATACCAAATACTAATTGTACCATACCTAATACTCCAGTATATTCTTTGTTACCAAATAATTTACCAACAAGTAAAGCAGGTCCCATTGTATAAGCAAATATAGATAAACCTTTAGCTACTGCAAATACATAAGCTAGCGGAGTTATTTCTACTGCATATATTAATGTTATATCGGATATAGCAACTATTATACCTGCTATTAATACAGTTTTAAATGCTCCTAGTTTATCAAATAATCTACCACCAAGTAAAGTACCAGCAAGAGAACATATTGCAAATATAGATCCTATTGTTCCTGTATTTACTTCTTCATTTAAATGTAAGTAAGCTGGATATTGTACTGATAATGCAGCAACATATATACCAACAAAGAAGTATCCACAAGCAAGGAGTTTAAATCCATTAGTCTTCATTGCTTCAGCAACACTATATCCCCAGTTTAAGCTTTCTCCTTTAGCAGATTCTTCAGCACCTTTAGTTTTCACAATTTCAGAAGAGTCTTTTGGCATTCTTAACATAAATAATACTATTGGAATAGCAACAACTAAACCTATAATACCAAAGATTAAGTAAGCTTGCTTAAATCCAACAACTTTTATTAAAGCAACTGATGAACTTTGTAAGAATATGTTCCCTATTGATCCACCAGCCATTGCTGTAGATAATGCTTTTCCTTTACTCGCTTCATCAAACCAAGCATTTATTAATAGAGGTACCCCTAAAGCAGATAGTATAGCCGCACCTATTTGCATTACACCTGCTATTATATAGAATTGCCATGGAGCTTTTGCAATTGAAAATGCAGCAAAACCACCACAACCTAATATAGCACCTGCTATGTATAAAGGCTTAAGACTGAATTTTTTAAATAAGCCTCCAACTATTGGCGAACCTATAGCTGAAACTAAAGTTCCTATAGTAAATATTAAAGAAAAACTTGCCATACTAAACCCTAAAGTTTTGTCACTAACTACATAGTACATGAACTGTGGTTGTAAGTTAGCCATTACACCATATGGTATTGCTTGTATAAGCATACACGCTATAACAATTTTCCAACCAGCAGAAATTTGTTTTTTTGATTTACCCATTAAATCATCTCCTTTATTTGTAAATATATAATTGCATAGCCAATATTTTAATCCGCTACTTTTAAAATAACCGACTACATCGTATCATTTAATTCCATAAAAATAAATGTCCAAAATGTCAAATTTTTATGTCCAAATTAACAATTTTTAATTTTTATT
>NZ_JANKBY010000524.1:0-1593 GCF_024621905.1 Terrisporobacter muris | reverse complement strand
CGATCTTTATATAAAAATTCTATTCAAAGATTAATATTTTTCTTTTTAACTTTGGCAGTACAAATATATATTATTTTTTTAGTGATTTTAACGTGCAGAGAATATTTTTTATACTTTTATATAGCATCTTTAGTAATTGGATGTATCTTAGTAGTATATATATTAAATGGTAAAAGTAATCCGAGCTATAAAATTGCATGGATAGTACCAATACTAATACTGCCCATATTTGGAGGAACATTTTATCTTATTTATGGTGGAAATAAATTAAGTAAAAGAGAAAAGAAAAAGATGAAATCTCAAAATATAAAAATGAAATCATCATTAATTCAAGATTATGATGTATTAGAAAGATTGGGGAAACAAAACGAGCATGCTAAAAATCAATCTTCATATATATTGAATTATGCCAATTGTCCTATATATGAAAATACTTATAATGAATATTTATCTCCAGGAGAAGTTAAATTTGAAATATTAGTTAAAGAATTAAAAAAAGCAAAACATTTTATATTTCTAGAGTATTTCATTATTGAAGAAGGGATAATGTGGAATACAATTTTAGATATTTTAAAGGAAAAAGTTAAAGAAGGCGTAGATGTAAGAGTAATTTATGATGATGTTGGATGTGTAATGAAGTTACCTTATCGATATTCAGATGAATTAAAAAAATATGGTATTAAATGTAGAGTATTTAATCCGTTTGTACCCATATTTACCAATAGATTAAATAATAGAGATCATCGAAAAATAACAGTAATAGATGGATATGTGGGGTTTATGGGTGGCATTAATTTAGCTGACGAATATATAAATGCCTACGAAAAGTATGGTCATTGGAAGGATGCAGCCATATTAATCAAGGGAGATGCGGTATTTAATTTAACAGTAATGTTTTTAAGTATGTGGGATTTTATAAACAATACTGATGATGATTATTTAAATTATAAGCCAGAAAAATATACAAATGAGAAATATATAGGTAGAGGATATATACAGCCTTTTGATGATAGTCCACTAGTAAATGAACCTATTGGGGAAACTGTATATTTAAATCTAATAAATAAGGCAAAAAATTATATCTATATAAATACTCCTTATTTGATAATAGATAATGAAATGGCAACATCATTGAAAATAGCGGCGAAATCAGGTATAGATGTAAGAATTGTTACACCTCATATTCCTGATAAATGGTTTGTCCATGCAGTTACAAAGTCATATTATCACTCATTTATAAAGGATGGTATAAAAATTTATGAATATACACCAGGATTTATGCATTCTAAAACTTTTGTAGTTGATGATGAGTATGCGGTGGTAGGTAGTATAAATTTAGATTTCAGAAGTTTATATCTTCACTTTGAATGTGGTGCATGGTTATATAATACGGATAGTGTATTAAAAGTAAGAGATGATTTTGTAAAGACTTTAGAAAAGTGTCAAAAAATAAGTCTAAAAGAGTGTGAAGATATAAAATGGCCTGTTAAATTTGGTCGATTAATACTTCGCTTATTTTCACCATTATTATAAAGAAAAATCTTCCTTGATACTATAGAAGGAAGATTTTTTATTGCTTTGATTCAAGATTAT
>NZ_JANKBY010000523.1:0-1598 GCF_024621905.1 Terrisporobacter muris | reverse complement strand
AAAACTCTACGAAGAGTTGATTGAAAATATATTGCTCAGAGTTTATCCTTATATATGTGGAGGTAACATACATGAACTTAGAAAAAGTAGGAAGTTTAATTTTAAAACTTAGAAAAGAAAAAAATATGACTCAAAAACAAGTGGCTGACTTACTAAACATCAGTGATAAAACCGTTTCAAAATGGGAACGAGGACTTGGCTGTCCTGATGTGTCAATACTTACAGAATTATCAAAGATATTTGATATTAATATAGAAAAAATATTATTAGGAGATTTAGAACCTAATGATGTAGATGGAGGAAATATGAAAAGAATTAAATTTTATGTTTGCCCAAGCTGTGGCAATATAATAAGTGCAACTGGAGAGGGTGAAATCTCTTGCTGTGGCAGAAAGCTAAAAGCAGCTGTTCCAAGTATAGTAGATAATAATCATAAAATAAGTGTTGAAGAAGTGGAAAATGATTATTATGTGGAAATAGACCACGAAATGACTAAAGAACATTACATCTCATTTGTTGCTTATGTAACTTATGATAGTGTACTTCTGATAAAACTATATCCTGAACAAAGTCCAACAGTGAGATTCCCAAGACTATGTGGAAAATTTGAAAGAGGAAAATTTTATATTTATTGTAATCAACACGGTTTGTTGATGAAAGGAAAATAATTAGTAACACTAAAATAGACCATCTAAAATTGATGGTCTTATTTTAATATTTAATTTTTAGTTAGCTTTCCCTTATATGAAGAAACTCCTCCACTTAAGTTGCTTACTTTATTAAATCCATTTTTAGATAAAATATCTGAGGCCTTTGCACTTCTTCCTCCAGAAGCACAATATACAACTATTTTACTGTCTTTATATGAACTTAAACTTGATAATTTTGATGAAAGTGTATCAACAGGTATATTTCTAGCATTTGGAATATGCCCACCTTTGTACTCCCCTAAGCTTCTAACATCTAAAATTAATATATTGCTATTATTTAACATCTTTTGTAGCTGGGATCCACTTATTGTAGTATATCCTCTGCCTCTAAAGAGTCCTGATAAAAATCCCATAATATCTCATCTCCATATTTTATAAATCTTTTAAAACTTCCTTTAATGCATTATATGAAAAATCTATTATTTCGCTACAACTTACCTTATTTTTCTTCAAATTAGAACAAATTTCTGAGTCATATTGATCTCTTACTTTTTTCATTATTTCTTTTGAATATTTTCTAGCTTCGTTTGGGATAGAATTATCTTCTCTACCTTTTATAAATCCTGCTACTAAAACTGCTGCATTAACAGCTCCACATAAACTGCCTACTGTCATACCTGTTCCCATTCCACTTCCTAAAGCAACAGGTATGTCTGTGTTAAATTCTTCGTTGTAAGATTTAATTAGTGCTTCTGCACAATTATATCCTTGGCTATGATAAATTGATGGTTTTGTCATTTTTATGTCTCCCTTTTAACAAATTTTATTATATATATATTGTATCATTATTTTTATTTAATTCTGTAACTTTGTCACTAAAAGTCAAAATAATTTTATAAAAGGAGGGTGTCCCTATATATTTAAGTTTATTTTCTCCTCTACATGGCC
>NZ_JANKBY010000522.1:0-1599 GCF_024621905.1 Terrisporobacter muris | reverse complement strand
AAAAATAATAAATAAAAAAAATTATAGATTAAATATTGTTGTAAAATAAAAGTTTATAAACTATAATAACTTTAAAACAATGATTCTAAAAGCGCATAATTAATATTAATTGTATAACTCAAACATTTTCTAATGTAGGAATAGATTTGAGTTTTATGGTAACGTTACCGAAAACGTTTCCATAAAATAAAAGGTGAATCAGAAAGGGGATTATCTGTGAATATATCACAAATGCTAAAAGTTAAGTGTAATAAAGATATTTCAGCTTGTTCAAATGAAGAAATTTACTTTGCATTATTAGAAATAGTACAAAACCTTGGAGCAAATAAGGTAAATGAAAAGCAAGAGAAAAAGAAACTATATTATATATCTGCAGAATTTTTAATTGGAAAATTATTATCTAATAACTTAATAAATCTAGGTATATACGATGAAGTTAAAAAAATTCTAGCTAATAATGGAAAAAATATAGCTGAAATAGAAGAAGTAGAACCAGAACCTTCTTTAGGAAATGGTGGACTTGGAAGATTAGCTGCGTGTTTTTTAGATTCTATAGCTACATTAGGACTTCCTGGAGATGGTATAGGATTAAATTATCATTTTGGGTTATTCAAACAAGTATTTAGAAATAACTTACAGATTGAAGAAAAAAATGAATGGATAGAAAAAAAAAGTTGGTTAAATAAAACGGATGTAACTTATGATATTGACTTTGATGGATTTACACTAAAGTCTAGACTATATGATATAAATGTTACAGGATATAATAACGTAACTAATAAGCTTCATTTATTTGATGTTGAAACAGTTGATGAAACTATAATAAATGGTGGTATTAACTTTGATAAAGAAAATGTTGAAAAGAATCTTACTTTATTCTTATATCCAGATGACAGTGATGAAAAAGGTCAACTTCTTCGTATTTACCAGCAGTATTTCATGGTAAGTAATGGAGCTAGATTTATATTAGATGAATGTATTGCAAAAGGATCTAACCTTTATGATTTATATGATTACGCTGTAATACAAATAAATGATACTCATCCAACAATGGTTATACCTGAACTTATACGCCTTTTAGTTGAAAAAGGAATAGAAATGGATAGAGCTATAGAAATAGTATCTAAAACTTGTGCTTATACTAACCATACAATATTGGCAGAAGCATTAGAAAAATGGCCAATAGCATATTTAGAAAAAGCTGTTCCTCAACTTGTACCAATAATTAAAGAACTAGATAGAAAAGTAAGAGAAAAATATAAAGATGAATCTTTATACATAATAGATAAAAATAAAAATGTTCATATGGCTCACATAGATATACATTACACATTTAGTGTAAATGGGGTTGCATCACTTCATACTGGTATATTAAAAAATAATGAATTAAATAACTTCTATGAGATATATCCAGAGAAATTTAATAATAAAACAAATGGTATAACCTTTAGAAGGTGGTTAATGCACTGTAATCCAGAATTAGCTGCTTTAATTGGAAAACTAATAGGATATGGATTTAAATCTGATGCAGAAAAACTACAAGATTTAATAAAATATATTGATGATGAGGAAGTACTTAAAGAAATATTAAATATTAAA
>NZ_JANKBY010000521.1:0-1604 GCF_024621905.1 Terrisporobacter muris | reverse complement strand
AGTTTATGTATTTTGAAGCTATGATTTTAGAAAAAAGAGGCAAATTAGAAGACTCTAAAAACATTATTGAGAAGTTAATTAAAAAGGTAAACTCTAAAAATATAGATATTATTTTTAAAGGTGAATTATATATAAAAATATCATAGTATATATGTTTATTTTAAAGAGTAATATCCATGAAATACTATGATAGCAGTAATTTAGATAAGATTATGGAATCTTATTCATACATTTAAGATGATTTAGAAAAACTTACAAAAACAGATATAGCTAATAACTCTACTAATAAAAAAGCTCTATAACATATGAATATGATTTAGTTTGTAATATAACATCAATGATAAAATATGGAGCAACTACTAACTATATATACAATGATTTAAATCAATTAATAAAATCAACAGAAAATAAATATGGAAATGAGACAAGCCAAAACTTCTTAGGTATTGACGGAAATGTTATAGGTACTACAAGATATAGCAGTGAAGGATTCAAGTATTATACTTATAACAAGGATGTTCAAAGAAGTACAACAAGCGTAGTAGGAGAAGATGGAAAATCAACAGTAGCTTATGACTACGATGATTTTGGAGTGACAACAACTATAGGGGATAGTAGTTTCTTTAATGAGGTTTGCTATACAGGTGGTATTTATGATGTAAGTACAGGTTTATACTATTTGAATGTCAGATACTATGACCCTAGGAATGGAAGGTTTATTACTCAAGATACATATAGAGGTGAAGTTAATAATCCTAGTACATTGCATCTTTATGCTTATTGTGATAATAATCCTATAAACTATATAGATCCAAGTGGACATGTTGTAACAACAGGAGGTATTGAAATTTCAGCATCAGCAGGATTTGATATTGGAGGAATTCCATCGGCAGGAATTACTTGGGTAACAGTATATTATCCATATATGAATAGTGTAGATCAATTAGGTGGATTTGGATTTACAGGAGGGGCTGAAATGGCTATTGGTAAGTTTTCATATGGCGGAGGAATTACGGTTGGAATAGGAAGTACTAGTAAAAATGTGCTTTCACCGTATGTTAGTAGAAGTAAGCCTATAAATTATTTACCTAAGGGTCTTGCTAAATATAATGCAAAATGTATTGGGAAGTTTGGTAATATGAAAGCTAGATTTAAGATGTCTGCAAAGGTCGGCTATACTTCGATAATACTTAGAAGTAATTTGAAATCAATTGGTAAGAGTACAATAAATAAAACACACAGAAAGCTATTTATGTCGATAAAAGAAGTACCAAAAAAGAATAGAAACTATGTTGAATATAAATTACTTTCTAAGTCAGCTAAAGTATATAAAAATGGAAAAGTAGTAATAAAAAGTTAGGAGAGTATAATGGAAATAGGAATCCATATAAAAGAAAGTAAAATTGAATTTTATGAAAGTTGGAATAGATATGTAAATAGAAATATAAGTAATAAAAATTTACGAAGTGATTTTATTGGGATTTTGAATAATAATAAATTTATATTAACATATAAGAATATTAAAGATACATATCCTAATTACTTTGGAATATCACTAGAAGGAGAACTTATAAAATATGATGATGGTTATAAAATATTAGTTA
>NZ_JANKBY010000520.1:0-1641 GCF_024621905.1 Terrisporobacter muris | reverse complement strand
GATATAATTAAAATAAACAATTTAAATAAGGAGAAATATATGGATAAGAAAGAACAAGTTTTAAAAAATTAGATGAACTAAATATTAAATATGAATTAATAGATCATCCCCCCGTTTATACTATTGAAGAAACGGAAAATTTAAACTTAGAAGAAAAAGGCCATATAGTTAAAAATCTTTTTTTGAAAAATTACAATGGAGAAAAACATTATCTTGTGGTAGTAAAGGGAGATAAGAAGGCTGATTTAAAGTCAATAAAATCACAGATTCAATCTAGTACTCTAAGTTTCACTTCTGAAGAAAGATTAGAAAAATACCTAGGTATCTTAAAAGGTGCTGTTACACCTCTAGGTATTATCAATGATAAGGACCAATGCGTAAATGTTGTTATAGATGATGACTTAAAAAATCAAGCTCTTATAGGAGTTCATCCTAATGTAAATACTGCTACAGTTTTTATAAGCTATGATGATATGATTAAGTTTATAAGTACCTTTGGAAATGAAATTCTTTATGTCAATATATAATAATTAAAAAAGCTCTATTATCTAAAAAGATAACAGAGCTTTTTTAATTTAATAAAACTTTATTTATTTATTCCTTCAAAAACAAACTTACCACTTTTTCCACCTAACTTTTCAACTAAATGAATATCTGAAATAACCATATTTTTATCTATCGCCTTACACATATCATAAATTGTTAAAAGTGCCACATTAACTCCTGTTAATGCTTCCATTTCCACACCAGTCTTACCTGCTAGTTTAACTAAAGAAATAGCTGTAATACTCTTTTCTTCTTCATTAAATTCAAAGTCTATTTTTGACTTTGTTAACATTAAAGGGTGACACATAGGAATTAAATCTGATGTTTTTTTAGTAGCCATTATACCTGCTACCCTAGCTACTGCAAGAACATCCCCCTTTGCCATATTTCCTTCCACTATTTTTTTGTATGTCTCATCATTTACAAATATTTTTCCTGTAGCTATTGCTTGTCTTTCTGTAATATTTTTCTCAGTAACGTCTACCATTATGGCATTTCCTTTTGAGTCGAAATGATTTAATTTTGTATCCATTTTACAGCCTCCCTTTATTTAATAATGCTTATTAAGTATTTTTTGTATTTCATCTTTATCCAACTCTTCTGCCTTCCCCACATTTCCATCTAACATTTCCCATACATAGTTGTGAACCTCCACTGCATTGGAAAAGTCTCCATTTTTCCATTTTGTTAAAGAGTTTCTTAAATGCATTCTATCATAATCATCTTTAATTTTATCTACACCTTTTAATGCTACATCTATTGTCTTAGGTGTCACTTCACTGCATTGCCACTTATACTCAGCTTTTACTATCGTATTAGCTAGAGAATGGATAAGTTTAATAGCTTCATTATTATTTTTAGGTTCTACCACATCTTTTTCTTCTATATAAATAGTTTCCACAGAAGAAGATCCACTACCTTCAATAACTTCTTGTCCTATACCAATAAATGATTTTAAATTATCAACTTGAATAAATTCATTTATATTTTCAAAAATATTATAAATCTTTGGAACTTTTACAAAAATGTTAGGATAAATCACTCCCATTACAGGTAGTAAAATTATGCCTACAATAACAATATCTAAAATTATAT
>NZ_JANKBY010000051.1:0-16373 GCF_024621905.1 Terrisporobacter muris | reverse complement strand
AGAAAGGAAATATTAACTATGAAAAAAGAATTGATATATTTTAATATAGAAGATCATTATGGGGGGAATCAAAATTGGTTTTGGGATCCTATGATGAAACTAGGAGGTTGTGCAGCAGTTACGGCTTGTGACTTATGTGTTTATTTAAATATACTTATAGGAAGTGAGCATTTATATCCATTTGATATTAATTTCTTACAAAAATCAGACTATATCAAATTCTCTAATATAATGAAACCTTATCTTCGCCCTAGAATGACAGGAATCAATACTCTACAATTATATATAGATGGATTGGGAAAATATCTATATGATGTTAATGACCAAGGTATAAAGATGACACCTTTTGGGGGAGAAAATTCAGTATTTGATGGTAAAAAAATAGTTATAAATCAAATAGACAAAGAAATTCCCATACCATTTCTTTTATTAAAACATAAAAATTCAAAGTTAAAAGAACTTGTATGGCATTGGTTCTTAATTGTTGGATATGAGAAAAGTGATGATGAATTATTTATAAAAATAGCAACCTATGGAAAATATAACTGGATTTCATTTAATGAGTTATGGGATACGGGGTATGAAGAAAAGGGTGGAATGATAATTGTAGATATACAATAAAAATATGTAGGCATTATAAAGGGTAGAATCTATACTTAAAATACGAGGAAGGTGATACGAATGTTACGTATAGGAGAGTTTTCAAAGTTGAGTAAAACAACAATAAAAACACTTAGATATTATGATGAAATAGGTTTATTAAAGCCAGAAGAAATAGATGAATTTACGAAGTTTCGTTATTACAGTACTTCTCAACTTTTTGAACTTCATAAAATACAATCATTACGTCAGATTGGATTATCTATTGATGAGATTAAATCAATTATTTCAGGCAAAGATGCCAAATCCCAGAATATTGTTTCATAGTTTATTTGGACAATGAATATAAAGAAAAAGATATAAATTTGGAATTTTGTGAGGCGGTGGAGCAAATTAAACCAGATTTTGATGATATTGTATTTAAGAGGATAGAAGCAACTAAGGTAGTGTCTGTAATGCACAAAGGACCTTACAGAGATTTGTCTAAGGCTTATGCTTTTGCGTTTAAATGGGTTGAAGAAAATGGATATACTTTAGTAGATAGCCCTAGGGAGAATTATATTGATGGTATTTGGAATAAAGAAAGTGAAAAAGACTGGTTAACAGAACTACAACTACCTATTGAGAAAAAATAATAATTAACGTATAAAAAAAGCCACTGATATAATCAATGGCTTTTTTTTCCGCTTAACCAAATGTTAAAATCCACATTTAAAAAATCATCTATATCTTTTGATACTTCTTCACTTAAATCAGAAACTCTTCCCTTAGAAACTACTTGAGGATTTATATATCTTCTTTTAGCAGGAATGTTAACCCAATATCCATTATTAGGTTTTTCCTTACTAGTAAATATCTGAGAAAGATTTCTAAAGTCATTCCACTTAGATTTTAATTCTTCATCTTCCTGTAGTTTCTCTATAATCTTATCCTCTACAGTATATAAGTCATCCATATTTATAAGTTTTTTATCAACTGCTAATTTTAATAAATCAGCTAAATACTGCATGGAAAATCTATCTGCATTACAAGTATAGACTTTAGAATTCTCTATACATACAGAGGTGAACTTTATAGCTTGCTCTAAGGTACTAAATGAAATTTCGTCTTCTCCAGATTCATTTTTACTTACAACTAAGTCATTGTACATACCTTTTATTTCATCAATAGATTTGAAACCATAATAAAAAGCATTCCCAAGAGTATATTCCAATCTATCTGCTGATAGTAGTGGTGAATCATTATCAGCAATTGGATACATATGATAATTCTTTACATCCTCAGTTGTTAAGCTATATTTTTTTAGGATAGTTTGTATTTCAGCAGAGTTTGCTATAATTTCTTCCGTCTTTTCTTCTGTAGACTCTTGATTTTCATGGTCTCCATTTAAAAAATCAATCACATGAGCAAATACAGGTGAGCTTATATCGTGTAGCAGACCTGCTATGGATTGTTTAATATCTTTTGTAAAATGCCAAATTATAAGAGCAACTCCTATACTATGATTATATCTAGTATAATTTTTACCCTCAGAAAATATGGGAAAGTTAGTATACTCACATCCGCAGTTCATACCTATATTATTAAGTCTTTTAAATTCAGGTGTATTTATTAATTCCTCTATAAATATGGGGAAATCTTTGCTATATATATCTATTAAACTCAAATTAATACCTCCTTCAAATTTGTAGTAAAACTTATTATATAACAGAGTATATCCAGTTGCAATTTAAAAAATATAAATAAGTTAAAACCTTTTATAAAAAATTTATGTCTAATAAATAAAAAGGAAAAGAAGCTATATTTGTCAAATTAAGATTTTATGAGGGGGAATGATCTAAATGAAAAAGAAAATTAAGAAACTAAGTAGACTAGTAATTGTTAGCATGATGATAATATCAGTATTTATATTAAGTGGTTGTAGTGATAAAAATGAAATGAAAAATACTGTTAAAAATTATACTAAGTTATTAAATGAAAAAAAATATGGTGAACTATATGAAATTTTAACAACAGATTCCAAGGAGTATATAAAAGAAGAGTTTGGTGGTAAAGAAGGATTTGTAAATAAATACTCTGCCATATATTCAGCAATGGGAGTAAATAACATAAAAATAGATGTGGGTGAAATTAAGGATAAATCAGAAATACCTATTACTATTTCAATGAATACTATTGGTGGAAAATTAAAATATGAGGATGCAATAATTAAGCTGAAAAAAGAAGATGATAAATATAAAATATGTTGGAACGAAAGCTTGATTTTGCCGGATATGGTACAAGGAGATAAAATTAGGGTAAAAGTTAGCAATGGTAATCGAGGAGAAATTCTTGATAGAGATGGTAACTTATTAGCTTATAATGGTGAAGTAAATTATATAAATATAGACCCTAAATTATTTAAAAAGGAGGATATAAGTGACTTAGCTAAGGCACTTGACATAAGCGAGGAATATATAGAAAAGAAAATTGAAAATAATATAAACCCTGATTATGCAATAAATATTGTAAAGGTTTCTAAATATGAAGAAGATAAGGTACAGGAAGCTTTAAAAATAGAAGGTGTAATGTCACAAGTAGGAGCTTCTAGGGTGTATGCAAAAGGAGAAGCTTTTGGAAGTTTACTTGGCTATATAGGCGATATAACAGCAGAAGAATTAGAAAAAAATGCTGGCAAAGGATATACAACAAGTAGTCAAGTAGGGAAAAATGGATTGGAGCAAGTTTATGAAGATACATTAAGAGCTACAGATGGAGTTCATATATATATTGAAAGAGGAGGAGAAGATATTACGCTTGCTAAGATAAAATCAAGTGATGGCAAGGATATAAAATTGGCGATAGACTCGGATTTACAAAAATCAGTTTATGATCAAATGGATAATGAAAAAGGTGCATCTATAGCCATGAATTCAGCTACAGGAGAAGTATTAGCCATGGTAAGTTCACCTTCTTATGATTCAAATACAATGGTGACTTACAAAACTAAAACTATAGCAAAAGAGTGGGAAGAAAATAAAAATGCCAGTTTTGATAATAGAGCAAATAATTTATACTCACCAGGATCTACAATGAAACTTATAACAGCATCTATAGGAATGGAAAATAAGGCAATAGATCCAAATGAAAAAATGAAGATAGAAGGAGTAAATTGGCAAAAATCCTCATCCTGGGGAAATTATAAAGTTACTAGGGTAAAAAATGTAAGTTCTGTGAATTTATATGATGCTGTTGTAAATTCTGATAATATTTATTTTGCAGATAAAGCTATAAAAATAGGTAGTGAAAATCTTATAGAAGGAGCTAAAAAGTTTGGATTGGGAGCTGATATAAAATTTGAATATCCTATGTCTAACTCTCAAATATCAAATAGTGGAGCTATAGATAGTGAAATTTTACTAGGTGATACAGGTTATGGACAAGGAGAAGTTTTAACAACACCACTTCAAATAACTATGGCATATTCAGCTTTAGGAAATGAAGGAAAAATTATGACTCCAAGACTTGTGATAAGTGAAAATAAAGAAGAAAAAGTGTATAGTGAAGCTATACAAAAGAAATATTTAAAAGAATTACAAAAAGACTTTGCTGGAGTTATAAATGATTCTAATGGAAGTGGATATTTATGTAAAATAGAAGGTGTTAATTTGGCCGGGAAAACAGGAACAGCAGAAATTAAATCAACTAAAGAAGATGAAACTGGAAATGAAAACAGTTGGTTTGTTGCTGTAGACATGGACAACTCTAAATTAGCTATATCTATGGTTATGGAGAATATGAAAGATAAATCCACATCAAAGTATTTAGTACCTAAAGTTAAAAATATAATGAAAAGTTATATATCAGAAGATAAATAATATATAATATAAAAAAGGTCAATTTTACTAGGTTGACCTTTTTTATATTATAAACTCCAACTGACTGGGGTAATGGCTTTTTTAAGTATTACCTAAATTAAGAAAATGAAATTTTTGAGTTATATATTAAATTCTTCTCCATCATGATTTACTTCAACTATTTTATCTTTGTAATCTAATGAATAATTAGAAGATTTAAAAATTTTAACTAAAGAGTAAGTTTTCCAAAGATGCATTGGAAATGCTATCTTAGTATTAGTGTTTTTCATAAAATAATCAAAACCTAAATAATATTGTTCACCTTGTCGAGGGTCTAAAGGTAAAAAGGCAAGGTCTATATTTTTTCCTTTTATTTTATTTATTGAAGATTTAAATATTTTTTCAGCATAATCATTTTCTTCAGGAGAGTTTTCACCTTCCCAGTGCCACCAGTTTAAATCTCCAGCATGATAAATTGTTTTATTTTCTACCCTCACAATAAAAGCCACACCTAAATCACTAGATTCAAGAGTTTCTATTCTTAAATCATCGATTAATAACCTTTCATTAAGACCTATAAGTTTTATATTTTCTGATTTTGGAGCATTTATATCGTTTGACAATATATAAGTCACATTAGGTTGTGTTTCCTCTATTTTAAAAATAGATTTATTAAAATGATCGTGATGAGAGTGACTTGAAAATACATATAACTTCTTGTTTTTATCGAAATATGGAATATTTCCTTGGAAATAATCAAAAAGTAATATGCAATTATCAAGTTCAGCGCTAAAGCTACTATGGTGAATATATGTTATTTTCATATTGAAATCCTTTCTTATCAATTATTTTATATGTTATGTAAATTATAATTTTATTATATATCAAGCACAACAAATAATCTTAAAGATTTATAAAACTCCATAAGTTCTACATATTTATTTTATATAATAAAAGTAAATATGTAGAAAGGATGTGATTTATATGGATAGTGACCCTAGGTTGAAAATAAGCAATAAGTATAAACAGAGAGAGTTCATATATAATCACAAGATTTTATTATTGATGATATGAACTCTTTAGTATGGAGGGATTATTATGGTACAAATAGTAAGTAATTTAATTGAAGAAAGAAAAATATTAGAACTAAGTGAATACTTTGCAAATTTAAACTCTGTTGATATAGCAAAGGATATGGTGGATTTAAGAAATGAGGATATAGTATTAGCTTTTAGAATACTGCCAAAGGATACGGCAGTAGAAGTATTCTCATATTTAGAATTAGATATGCAAGAATATATAATACAGTCCATAACGGATAGTGAATTAAAAGATATAATAGATAAATTATTTTTAGATGATACGGTAGATATTATAGAAGAGTTACCTTCTCATATAGTTAAAAAAGTATTAAAGAATACTTCAAAAGAAAAAAGAGAATTTATTAATCAATTTTTAAAATATGATGAAAATACAGCAGGGGCAATGATGACCATAGAATTTTTAGACTTGAAAGAAAGTATGACGGTAAAGGATGCTATAAAGTATATTAGAAATGACTCTTTAGATAAAGAAGATGTGGATACTTGTTTTATAATTGATAACAATAGAAAAATAAAGGGAACGCTACATCTAAAAGAGTTAATATTAAATAATGAAAAGACACTTATAGAAGATATAATGAATAGAAATATTATATGCACAAGTACAGTGGAGGATCAGGAAGTTGTAGCTTCCGAGTTTAAAAAGTATGATTTAACATGTATGCCTGTATTAGATAAGGAAGATAGGCTAGTGGGGATTATAACTGTAGATGATGTCATGGATATCATAGATAAAGAAAATACAGAGGATTTTCAAAAGATGGCAGCCATACAGCCCAATGAAGAGTCATATTTAAAAACTCCAGTGTTGGAGTTAGCGAAACATAGAGTTATATGGTTATTAGTGCTAATGATATCAGCCACATTTACTGGTTCTATAATAAAGAAGTTTGATGATGTGTTACAATCAGTAGTAATATTGGCTGCATTTATTCCAATGTTAATGGATACGGGAGGTAATGCAGGTTCACAGTCTTCAACTTTAGTAATAAGGGGATTGGCACTTGGAGATATTGAGATTAAAGATTATTTAAAAGTAATGTTTAAAGAATTTAGAGTAAGTTTAATAGTTGCTACTGTTTTAGCAAGTGTGAATTTTCTTAGAATATATTTATTAGAAAGAACTGAATTAGCCATATCTATAACTGTATGTTTAAGTTTATTTTGTACAGTTATAATAGCAAAAGTAGTTGGAAGTTTGTTACCTATAGTAGCTAAAAAACTAAAATTTGATCCAGCTATAATGGCTAGCCCTTTAATTACTACAATTGTAGACACTTTTGCACTTATGATATACTTTACTTTAGCAAAAGTATTACTTGGAATATAAAATCTTCTCTGCATGAGTCGATGCTTCATGCATACATTTGCTACGTTGCAGATATATGCTTTAATTTGTTTGAAGAAGACATGGTTATAAATAATATAAAAGATCTGTTATGACAGGTCTTTTTACATATTAGAAAATTATATTGCTCTCAAATCTGTTAAAAACTCATGAAACTAAGTAATACCAAAAATATTGAACTGTAAAAAGTTAGTTTTTGAGCAAGATCATTGCCTTAAACTGCATGTCGGTCACACATTGGCTTAAAGTGGTAAGGTTTGCATATCGTTTGAGTAACGGATTTATACGAAGTGGTAATGAGGACATATCGTTGATTACATGATTCTCAACTTTGGCGATATGAAGTGTTTCGCCGACACGTAGCTCAAGCGAAGCAAATTTTTTATGGCATAAATAGGTTTTATATAAAAATATATTAAAGAAATACTATAATATATATAAATTTTGTAGGAGAAGTTATATGATAAAAATATTAGTAGTTGACGATGAACAAAAAATCTGTGAATTTGTAAAAGCATATTTAGATAGAGAAGGGTATGAAGTTACTGTTACCTATAATGGAAAAGATGCAATTGAAAACTTTGAAAATACAGACTATGATCTAGTCGTTTTAGATAGAATGTTGCCAGATATAAGTGGAGAAGAAGTTTGTAGATATATTAGAAAAAAATCTGATCTACCCATAATAATGCTTACAGCTAAGATTGAGGATGAAGATAGGATAGAAGGTTTCACTTTAGGATGTGATGATTATTTATGTAAACCATTTAATGTGAGGGAGTTAGTATTTAGAGTAAAAGCTATTTTAAAAAGAAGTAATAAAATAAGTGAAGACAATATAATAAAGATTGGTGACGAAGTAGAAATAGATACTTTATCATATCAAGTAAAAATACGAAAAGAACTTGTTTCACTAACTAATACAGAATATAAAATATTGTTACTTTTACTATCTAACCCGCACAAAGTATATACAAGAGCAGAAATATTGGAACAATTAGAAGAAGGATATTATGAAAAAGATGATCGTGCAGTTGATAGTCACATAAAGAATTTAAGACAAAAAATAGAAAAAAATCCAAAGGACTGTAAGATTGTACAAACAGTTTATGGAATAGGATATAAATTTGGACTTAAAAAATAAAAGCATTTCACTTAGAAATATAATAATAATATCCTTCTTAACAATTATAGTATTAACCATATTATCTATAACAATATTTGTAACAAAGACTTTTGAATCAGAGTTTGGCAAATATGTGGATGATAGTAATAAATCAGAAGTAAATCATTTAATAAACTTTGATTTAAATAATATATACAAAGAGAAAAATTGGGATGTACACTTAATAAAAAAATTGGCTGAAGATTCAATAGAAAAAGGAATTGTGCTGGAAGTTTATAATAAAAATAATAAGCTAATTTATGGAATATTAGAAGATGAAAAAAGTGAGTCAAATGAAATATTAAATAATATAAGAAAAAATATGCAAAGTATAGAAGAAAATTGGACTCCTAAATTGGAGCAGTATAAAATTGGTATATATAATGAAAATAAGGATAAAGTGGGATATGCTCAGATATTATATTATAAGTCACTATATTATATGGAAAATGATATTATGTTTTTAAATATAATCAATGATTTTATGAAAGTTATAAGCCTTATATCCATAGGAAGTGTAGTGCTAATTGCATTTATTATATCAAAGTCAATTTCTAGATCTATAGAAAATGTTTCTTCTAAAGCAAAAAACATGAGCGACGGAAAATATAATGATAAACTTAAATACAATAGCAATATAAAAGAAGCAAAAGAACTAATAGAGTCAATTAATAAATTATCTTATAAGTTAAATGAACAGGAATTGCTTAGAAAGAGAATAACAACAGATGTGGCTCATGAGCTTAGAACACCTCTAACAAGTATTCAAGGCCATTTGGATTGTATGATAGATGGTATATGGGAAGCTACTCCAGAAAGGCTGAGCAGTATAAGGGAAGAAACTGACAGGCTTAGTAATTTAGTAGGACAACTTAAAATATTGTCTAGATACGATAGTGAAAGTAATATGATAAATAAAAGTAAAGTTAACTTAAATGAATTTATAGAACATTTTATTTACAACTATGAAGGTGATGCTTTATTTAAGGATATAAATATAACTTATGATTTGAAAGAAATATATATTAGTCTTGATAAAGAACAATTTTCTCAAGTATTAGCAAACTTATTATCCAATGCTATTAAATATACAAATATTAATGGAAAAATACATATAAAAGCTTATGAAGATTGTAACAATGTGATTATATCTATTAAAGATAATGGAGTAGGAATTCCTAAAGATGAGATTAGTTTTATTTTTGAAAGATTTTATAGAGTAGATAAATCAAGAGACAAAGAAACTGGAGGAATTGGAATAGGATTATCCATAGTGAAGAGCATAATTGATGCTCATAATGGACAGATCTTTGTAAATAGTGAAGTAAATAAGGGAACGGAGTTTGTAATAATATTACCAAATAATAAAAATAATATTTAATATGAAAAGAGTATCTGAAGATTTATGCAAAATAAATTCATAGATACTCTTTTTTTATCAAAGTGTTTTTATTATGACTAGAATGTCACATTAGTGGTCTTATTATATTTTTTAACTTATTGTATAATAATTATAAATAATGGAAAATTTGGAGGTAATCATGATAAATATTCTTATGGTAGAAGATGACTCTACGATAGCTTTTGGGGTGAAGTATGCTCTAGAACAAGAAGGATTTAAAATAGATATAAGCAAAGATTTGGAGAGTGCTAGAAGTAATATAAATGAAAAAAACTATGACATAATTCTTCTAGACGTAATGCTTCCAGATGGTAACGGCTATGATTTTTGTAAAGAAATAAGAGAAATAAAAGATATACCTATAATATTTTTGACTGCATGTGATGATGAGGTAAATATAGTAATGGGACTTGATATTGGTGGAGATGATTATATGACAAAGCCTTTTAGAGTTAGAGAGCTTATATCTAGAATAAAGGCTGTAGTTAGAAGAAATAAGGGAGAAGATAAGGGGAAGAAAATTCTAAAATATGGAAATTTAAGTATACACACATTAGAGGCTAGGGTGTATAAAGGTAGTGAAGAAGTATTTCTAACATCTGCTGAATACAAGCTACTATTAATTCTAATTCAAAATGAAAATATAGTTTTAAGTAGAAACCAAATTCTAGAAAAATTATGGGATGTAACTTATGATTTTATTAATGACAATACATTAACAGTTTATATAAAGCGTCTTAGAGAAAAAATTGAAGATGATTCAAGTAATCCAAAATTTATAATTACAGTTAGAGGTATGGGATACAAGTGGAATGGAAGTGAAGTTAATGTTTAGATATAATGTGGAGATGAAAAGTTTTATAAGGCGTTTTTTTGCCTTATTTTTTATTACTATTATCATATGTGGAGGAATAACAATACTGACTTTAAATATTATTAAAGAAAAAGTAGTAGAAAATAATCAAGCAATTATAGGTAATATCTTAAGTGATAGACCCGAATTGGAAGAAAAAGTTATGGATGTAATTACTCAGGGAAATTCCAAGGAAAATATAGATTTGGGTAAAGAAATATTAAGTAAATATAATTATAATAGCAATATAACTTTAAAAAATGAGCCAATAATAAATGAAAGTGCAAAATATATTTTTAATATTAATTGGATATTTATATGTGTTATTTTGATACTATTTATTTTCCTCGCACTTAGTTATTTTAAAAAGATTTATGATGATATAAAAGATATGACAGACTATGTTTACAATAGTTCTGAAGGTCGAAATTTTGAGATGAAGAATAGAAATCAAGAAGGTCAAATAGGTCTTTTAAAAACTGAATTAATTAAGATGACTAATATATTAAAAGAAAAAGTAGAGCTTTTAAATAATGAAAAAATATTTTTAAATAACACAATTTCAGATATATCTCATCAGCTAAAAACGCCTATGACATCTTTAGTAATATTAAATGATTTGATGTATGAAGATTTACCGAAAGAAACAAAAATAGAATTTTTAGATAAGATAAAATCTCAATTAAATCGTATGGAGTGGCTTGTAAAAAGTATGCTAAAGCTTTCTAAGGTGGAAGCTAAGGTTATTGATTTTGATAAAAAAGAAGTTAAAATTCATGAATTGATCAAAAGGTCTGTAGCACCTAGTTTAATACCTATGGAAATTAAAGATATTAAACTGAGTATTAATGGAGACGAAAATACAAGTTATATTGGTGATATAAATTGGTCAAGTGAAGCATTTGTAAATATAATAAAAAATTGTATAGAACATACTCCAAATGGTGGAAAAATAGATATTAATTATGATCAGAATCCTCTATATTGTGAAGTTGTAATAAAAGATAGCGGAGAAGGTATAGATAAAAAAGACTTACCTCATATTTTTAAACGATTCTATAAAGGAAAAACCTCAAAAGAAGATAGTGTCGGTATAGGTCTAGCCATGGCAAAATCTATTATAGAAAGTCAAAATGGAGATATATACGTAGAAAGTGAAAAAAACAAGGGTACTGAGTTCCATATAATTTTCCATAAAACTTATAGTGACTAATTTGTAATTTTGCATTCACCTCAGTGTAAGAGTGAAAGTTTAGTATAAAGATATAAATTAAAAATTATAATGGTTAGTGAAAAATTATGGAGGGTAATATGGAAATTTTAAAAATTAAAAATTTAAGCAAGACTTATGGTAAAAATGAAGCAAAAGTAGATGCTTTAAAAAATATAGATTTATCTATAAATAAAGGAGAATTTGTTGCCATAGTAGGACCTAGTGGAAGTGGTAAAAGCACACTGCTACATTTAATAGGAGGGGTAGACAAACCAAGTGAAGGTAGCGTTTATATAAATGATGTGAATATATATAATTTAAAAGAAAAGGACTTATCCATATTTAGAAGAAGAAATGTAGGACTTATATATCAGTTTTACAACTTAATACCAGTGCTTTCTGTTAAGGAAAACATACTGCTTCCTGCTGAGCTTGATAATAGAAAAATAGACAAAGAGTACTTAGATGATTTATTAAAAACTTTAGGATTAAAGGAAAGGGAAAATCATCTTCCAAATGAACTTAGTGGAGGACAACAACAAAGAACTTCAATAGGTAGAGCTTTAGTTAATAGACCTGCCATAGTGCTGGCAGATGAGCCTACAGGTAACTTAGATAGTAAAAACTCAAAAGAAGTAATAGAATTATTAAAATTATCAGTGAAAAAATATAAACAAACTTTAATAATGATAACTCATGACCCTAACATAGCACTTCAAGCAGATAGAGTTATAACTATAGAAGATGGAACTATAAAAAGTGATGAGGTGATATAAATGAATTTATATACAGCTCTTACACTTAGATACTTAAAGGAAAATAAAAAAAGAACAATAGTTACAATTATAGGAATCATACTTTCTACTGCATTAATTTGTGGTATAGGAAATATTTATAATAGTTTTATGGATTATCAGGTTAGAGAAACTGTACAAAGAAATGGTGATTTTCATGCCACATTTTATGATGTACAAAATAAAGATATTGGCAAGATAACTAAAAGTGCAGGAATATCTAAATATGGATATAGTGATAATTTAGGATTTGGAAGATATAATGATGAAAAGTTTTTATTGCAGATAAAGTCTTACGACAAAGAATCTTTTGATGGATACCAAATATCTTTAAAAGAAGGAAAGCTTCCAACTAATAATAAGGAAATAGTAGTCAGTGAAGATTCAAATTTATTAAAAGAGAAAAAAATAGGGGATATAATCACTATTAGTGTTGGAAAAAGAGTAACTAAAGACGGAGATACTTTAACAGGTTCTTGGATGGATGAGGATGAGAAACTTATAGATACTCATAAAGAAGAGTATAAAATAGTAGGTATAATAAGTAAACCTGGTTTTGAAGATGGAAGACAAATTACAACAGCCATATCTTATTTAGATATAAATAAGATGGGAAGTAAGGATGACGTAAATGTATCTATTACTGCTAATAATCCAAAAGAAATTTATAATATAGCAGGAGTTATTGCTAAAAATTTAGGTTTAAAAGTAGAGGGTATAGAGAATGGAGAATCGGATTCTTCTTATTATAATAATGAAAATGGAACATATTATGAAAATTTACAGTTCAATGAACATTTATTAAGATTACAAAGTGCTAGTGCTTATGACAATATCAATGGAGGTATTGATAAAATCATAATACTTGTTACTTCTCTAGTAATAATTTGTACCATAGCAACAGTATACAATGCTTTTTCTATATCTATTAGTGAGCGTAAAAGACAATTTGGTATACTAAATTCCATAGGAGCCACAAAAAGCCAAACTACGAAGCTGGTATTAATGGAAGCTTTTTTAGTAAGTATTATAGGTATACCCTTAGGATTACTTGCTGGAACAGTTGCTATAGATATTGTTTTTAAAATAATAGGAAGTCTTTATGGAAGTTCTCTGATAGGAGAATTGGGACTAAGGGTAGTATATAGTCCAGCAGTGATTATATTAAGTGCAATAATCGTAATAATAACCATATTAATATCAGCCATACTTCCAGCAAGACAAGCATCTAAAATATCGCCACTGGAATCAATAAAAAACAGTTCTAACTTAAAAATAGGAAAAGTAAAAGATTCAAAAATAGTAAGAGCTCTATTTAAGGCAGAAGGTGTACTTGCTTATAAAAATTTAAGAAGAAATAAAAAGAAATTTAGAATAACTTTATTCTCTCTTATTATAAGTGTTGTTATATTTATTTCTTTCAGTGGATTTATGACTTTATTTATAAATGCTAATAAAGTACAGTTTGGAGAAGTAAACTATGATTTGAGATTATCTTCAAGTACTGCTATGGATGATAAGCCATTGGAGGAGTTAAAAAATATTCCTGGAATTAATAGAGTCGCTGAAATAAATGACTATTCAATGGGAGTTTATTTACCAGAAAATAAAATAAATAAAAACAATGAAGATTTAATTAATGATACTGCTTACTTTTCAAAAGAAAAAATAGATAATAAAATTGTATATGATATATTAAATTGTTTAATAAAATTGCCTGGAGACTTTGAAATAAATAAAATAAATCTTAAAGAAGGTAGTTTTGAGAAAAAAGAAGCTATAAAAGAAAATGGAGTAATCTTTGTAAGAAAAAGTTATTACGAAGAACCGGGTAAAAAATATGAATTTGAATTAACAAATTACAAAGTTGGAGATACAGTCAAAGCTTATATATCAGATTATGATGGAGAAAAAGAAATAAGAAAAGAAATTGACCTTAAAATCATGGCTATAACTGATGATATATCAACAGGAAACTCTGGATATAATTATATGGGGCTTGATTTTATAACTTATGATGAAGTAGGCAAAAAGTTTGGACTTGAAGCAAATGCTAACGAGGTTTATATTTCTACAAATGGAGACGAAAATATAAGAAATACAGTAAAAGATATTGCAAATCAATATGCTTATAATGTATCAGATATAATGGAAAACGTAAAGTCAATGCAAGATACACTTATGGTAATGCAAATATTTGTTTATGGATTTGTTACTGTAATTTCTTTAGTAAGTATAACTAACATAGTAAATACAATTAGTACAAATATAAACTTAAGAAAAAGAGAATTGGCAATAATCAAATCCATAGGAGTTACTCCTGGTGGATTTAATAAGATGATATATCTGGAAAGTTTGCTATATGGAGCTTTAGCTTTAATTTATGGTATTCCTCTAGGAATTGGATTGGTAGCTCTTATGAATGTCATATTAGGAGATGTTATCCAAATGGGATTAGTACTTCCTTGGAGTGCTATTGCTATATCTGCCATAGGTATATTTGTAATCACGTTTATTTCAGCATATATTCCTATGAAGAAGATAAATAAAGAAAATATAATTGAAAATATTAGACAAGAAAGTATATAGATTATTTAACTGAAATTAAAAAATGCTCTTTCACACAACTATTATAGTAGGGTGAAAGAGCATTTTTATATATTCGTGATTATAAGTTATATTGTTTATAATAGTTTAATCAAATGGATTTTCAACTATACTTATTAAATCTGATGTTTTAACTTGTTCAGCAGTATTTTTATACGATTTTTCTATTTTACTTTCTGACAAGTTGTTTATTTTATCTAAATCTGATTTGTTAGCAAGAGGTATTATTTCATAAACATACTTAGCAGTTTTGCTATTGTAATATTTATTTAACCAAGTAGGTATACAAGTGACTTTTTCAACTTTAGCTTCTTCATCAGTGTTATTTTTACTAATGTCTATATTTATCATCAAACCATCTTCTGTATATTGATTAAATTGATCTCTAGTTTGATTAGATAAGAAGTTTCCAAGAGAATAAGCAACTACAGTTTCATGTTTACCATCTGCAGATTTTATAGATGTAACAGGTTGTACCACGTGAGGGTGAGAACCTATTATAACATCCACACCAGCATCACAAAGCTTTTGAGCTAACTTTTGTTGGAAGGAATTCTCTTTAAGAGAATATTTGTCTCCCCAGTGTAGATAAACTACTTGTAAATCAGTATCTTTCATCTTTTTAAGAGTATAGTTTATATTATTAAATGCCTTATCTATACTTGTAGAGTCAAAGATATTAACACTGTTTTTGTATTCATTGGAGATTTTCACATCATTTAAGTATTTGTTATCGTTAATAATTCTTCCATAAGAATAAGAAGTAATACCTATTTTTATATTATTAACATTTTTTACTATATATCTATCTCCGTTATTTTCTCTAGTTCCAATCACATCAAGTTTTTTATCTTTTAAGGTTGCAAGAGTATTTTTTATACTTAAATCACCCTTGTCATAAGCGTGGTTATTTGCTGTAGATATTAAATCAAAACCAGCATATTTTAATCCATCAGCAAGTTCATCTGGTGAATTGAATTTTGGATAAGAGCTATATCTATAAACTTTGTTACCTGTTAATGTTGTTTCCAAGTTAACCATGGAATAATCAGCATCTTCAACATATTTTTTCACATACTCAAAGTTATTGTTGAAATTATATTTTGCTGTAGATACATCATATTGCCCAGTTAGCTGAGCGTTGTATACCATAGTATCTCCCACGGCTAATAAAGAAGCTTTATTGACATTTTTTTTTGTAGGCGTAAATACAGATGCTTCTTCTGATTTATTTTTAGAAAATATGGAAGTCTTATTAAGACTACTAAAAGAGAATACTCCCATAATAAGTATACTTAAGCTGAAACAAATAAGAAATTTCTTAGTATTGATATTGTTATGATTGTACATTTTATGCCCCCCCTTCTTAAAATATAAAATAATCATATAACTTTATATTATCCATAAATTAGTATATTTTCAATTAAAAGTTTTATTTTGTATAATTAATAG
>NZ_JANKBY010000519.1:0-1643 GCF_024621905.1 Terrisporobacter muris | reverse complement strand
ATTTTTTTAATTACAATTACTACCTGCCCTAAGTTACTTATTTGTACAATTTCATATACTATTAACACATATCTTAATATTTTAAATAATCTACTTAAATCTCTAGCAAAAATTCTAGCTTTTGAGATACTTTATAGTTTAAGTTCTTATATCAATATACATTCATCTAAACTTTTTTCTTATAGATTATAATCTATAATCATAGATCTCTCTAATATCTTGTTTTTTATCCAATTTCACAAACTAAGTTTGCATTTAATCTAATAGCCTCTTCTTCTCCTATATCTAAATCTTCCCAATTAGATATAGCTAATTCTCTATTATTCCCTTTCTTATCACTATATAGCTTCCCTACCTTCGGCAATTCTTCTAACTCTTTAAACTTATACATTTCTTCACTTATCTTCTTCAATTTAACACGTTCAAGGTTAGGTTCAAACTTATCACCCAAGCCTTTTAATTCTTCCTCTTCTTTTATCAATTCTTTTAAAATATTATTTTTTTCACTGTTTAACTTTGCTAGTTTCTTATTTATTTTTTCTTTTTCTTTATTTATGCCATTATATTCTTGTTTCATACTATTTATATTAGCTTTAATTTCTATTATTAATTCTAACTTTTCTTTATCTTCATCAGTTATTGCATTATTTATATAACCTATTACTTCTTCATCCACAAGTCTCTTCAATTCCTTTTTAATATTTACAATATTTCCACTATTTATAAGTAAATTATCTTTTATATTCTCCTCAAAATAATTCCTTTGATGCATATCATCAAGTATATTTGATATTCCTTTAACTATAGGATCTATATCCCTTTCTTTCTTAAATTTAGGTTTTAATATGTTTATTCTATCTGATATTTTCTTTGCTTTATTCCTAAAAATATCTTGATTTAATGCAATTGGATTTATTTCTTTAGAAATACTTTCTATCTCTTCATTTAATCTTTTTATTTTAATATTTACACTATTATATAATTCTTCATCAAATCTACCTTGTATTTCTAAGATATCATTATCTATATTTTCTATCTTTTTATTTAAATCATACATATTTTCTACTTTTTTTGCTTTCTTATTATTCCATTCTTCCTCTAGCTTACTTATTACTTTAACTTTTTCTAAATTATTTGATATTTTTATGTATTCATTATAGATATCTTTAATAGTTTCCTTATAAGATTCATATTCTCTATTATTATATATCCTATTATCAATATCGCACTTTAATTTAACTATTTTTACCAATATTTCATTAGTATCTATTTCATATTTTTGTGACCTTGAGAATATTCCTTTAATAAACTTCTTAAATAGATTATCATCTAATTGATTTTTTCTTAAATCCATATCTAGATGAGATAAATACTTAAGTAAATCTGTATACTCATTTTCCCAATCAGAATATATCTTATCAAAACTTATATTTTCATTTCTATATTTAGGAAATAAGTTAATATTATGTATAATTTTATTAACATATGGATCTTTGTTAGTAAACTTTTTGTTTAATATACCATCTTTTAAGTCTCTTAAGCTATCTACTATCTCGCTCCCTTCATCTACTTCTTTCACTAAGATTCGTTCTATCTTATTTTCTGTATCTAATCTATCTAAAATATATTTACTTTGTATAGAT
>NZ_JANKBY010000518.1:0-1653 GCF_024621905.1 Terrisporobacter muris | reverse complement strand
TGATATTATATACAACTGGAGTGAATTTATTTATTGTATATAGATTATAGGAGGTATTTATGAAAATTTTAAGCTATTTAATAATAGGTATAGTAATTATCCTTATATTAAGTAAAATTACAAAAGGAAAACTTATTTTTACAAAAGAAGAAAAATCTAAGAAAAGAGATTACATAGTTAAAACCTTACTATCATTAGGTTTTATCATAGGGCTTGTTTTTATATTTTTCTCAACGTGGTTTGTAGAATTCTTTGGTCAAATAACACCAGAGCAATTTTTATTTAATTTAAAAGCACCACTTAAAGGAACAGGATCTGGTATGACAGGAGAAATACTTAAATCACCAGTATTAAATATTGTTATTTGTGCCATACCATTTTTGATTTTTGTTAATTTAAAATACAATGTTTTCTTGATTAATAGAAATAATGAAAAGAAAACTCTTCTAAATAAAAAAAGGGTGAGAATTATATCTATAGTTCTATCAATGGTTACTATGATAGGTGGAGTAAGTTTTGGGGTTAACAAATTACAACTGCAAAAAGTTGTTAAAGCTTATTTATCATCATCTACTTATCTAGCTGATAATTATGTGGATCCTAGAGATGTGAAAATGACCTTCCCAAAGAAAAAGAGAAATTTAATTCATATTTATTTAGAATCAGTTGAAAACTCATATTTAAATAAAGAATTAGGCGGATATATGGATGTAAATTTAATGCCGGAATTAACTGAACTTTATAAGGAAGGCTTATCTTTCTCTAATACAGATAAGTTTGGCGGACCTCATACTACTTATGCTTCTGAGTGGTCAGTGGCAGCTATGATAAATATGGATACGGGACTTCCTTTAAAAATACCTATGGGACGTAATTCTTATGGAAAAACGGGTAGTTTCTTACCAGGAGCTGTTGGTATAGGTGATATTTTGGAGGCTCAAGGCTATAATCAAACAATAATGTTTGGAGCCGATGCAGATTTTGGAGGACTTACAACTTACTTTACTACTCATGGGAAATTTAATATATTTGACCACAAAGCAGCGAAAGAAAAAGGTTTAATACCTAAAGATTATGATGTATGGTGGGGATATGAAGACGACAAGCTTTATGAATATGCAAAAGATGAAATAACTAGACTTGCCAATGAGAATAAACCATTTAATTTTACAATGGAAACAGCGGATACTCACTTCCCTGATGGTTATTTATCAGAAAAAGCTGAGAAAAAACATGATTCTCAATATGCCAATGTTATTTCTTACTCTACAAAAGAGGCAGTTGATTTTGTAAAATGGATTCAAAAACAGCCATTCTATAAAGATACTACAGTAGTTATAACTGGTGACCATCCAAGTATGGACAAAAAATTCTTTAAGAACTTTGATCCAAATTATGAAAGAACGATAATAAATCTAATACTAAATGCGCCTATAACTACAGATAATGTGCAAAATAGACAATATGCACCATTTGATATGTTTCCTACTATTCTTTCTACTTTAGGGGTGGAAATCGAAGGAGATGGAGCCGATGAAGGACGTGATAAGCTGCGATAAGCTTGGGGGAGTTGCACGTAAACTGTGATCCCAAGATTTCCGAATGAGGAAACTCACTTAGAGTAATGTCTAAGTATCGTATAGTGAATACATA
>NZ_JANKBY010000517.1:0-1672 GCF_024621905.1 Terrisporobacter muris | reverse complement strand
TTAAGTATATTAGTTATTGCTAATATACTTAAATTTAATAGTGGAAATAATATAATAAACATATATAGATAGAAAGGAAACTTAATACATGGAAGAAAAGGCAAAAAGATTAGCTAGACAATTAAAAGTGTTAGCTAATGAAAATAGATTGCTAATATTATATTACTTGTTAGAAAAACCAATGACAGTAGGAGATTTAAATAAAAAACTAAGTAATATAACTCAATCAGGATTATCTCAGCATTTGTCCATATTAAAAGCACATGATTTATTAGATAGTAATAAGGACGGTTTAAATATAACCTATTTTGTGAAGGATAAGAAGGTTAAAAGTATATTACAAATGCTAAAAGAAAATTATATCAATTAATATAAATCAAAAATTAAAAGACAGATAGGTGGTAAATATGATTACATTAGAAAATGGATTGTTTCTATTACTACAGGCTTTTTCCAGTGGTGTAGCAGGGTATATTACAAATAAATATGCTGTTAATATGATTTTTAAAGAATATACACCATTGAAGATTGGTGGTGCAGTAAAGAAAAATAAAGAGAAGTTTATAGAAGAAATAAGTGATTTAGTAGAAAGAGATATAATAAACTCAGAAACTTTAAGGAATAAAGTGTTAGGAGAAGATTTTAAAATTGCCATGCAAGACGTTGGCAAAGACTTTTTCAAGGAATCTTTATATGAAGCTTTTGAAAATAAAAAAATAGAAGAAATATCAGGATGGAATGAAACCTTAATAAGTGGAGAAAGATTGTTAACAGATACTTTAAAAGAATCGCTTCCTAAATTAATAGGTAATATTGGAGAACATGTAAAATTAGAAAACTTATTAAGTGAAAAGCAAATATCTTTTATAGTTGACTATGCATATAAAGAAATTGTTAATACAGTGGCTTCTAATGATGAATTAAAACATTTATTAAGTGATTTATATGAAGAACAAGGAGAAGTATATTTAAGACAATTAGTAAGTAAAGAAAGCGGAGAAAAAGTAACGAGAATTATTAGCTGTGAAATAATGAACTCTATTGATGAGTTATTAGAAAGTAAAAAGGAAACAAAATCGCTGGTAGATAAAACGTTAGCATTAATAGATATAAAAACATTATTAAAAGATCTTCAAAAATCTATAGGCTCTAAAAGTATAGATGATATTTTAAGTGAAGAAGAATTTGATAAATTAAGCTTAATTATATACACAAAATTAGATGAGTTAATAAAATCTGAAGATGGTAAAGAAAAGTTAGAAGATATAGTTGAAGAAATATTTATTTCTGCAAAGGATATAGATTTAACAGTATTCGAAATCTTGCCAATTCATTTTGGAAGAATCTCTAGTGAGTATATAATAGATTTGATAAAAAAAGCCATACCTTATTTATTATCATGGATAAGTGATAATAAAATTAAAATAGAAAATATGATAGATGAGTCAATACTAGAAAGTATAGATAATATTGATGATGACTTAAGAAAATCAATGATTTCAAAGGTAAAGGACTCAATGCTTGTTGATTTTGCCTCTAAAAATCAAATAGTAGATAAAATTGTGAACTTCTTAGAAGAATATGAAATAAGTGAAGAAGATTCTTACAAGCTATATTCTAAAATAATTAAGTTTTTAGAAGAAACTAAGATTAAAGATTTAGTAGATTTATT
>NZ_JANKBY010000516.1:0-1681 GCF_024621905.1 Terrisporobacter muris | reverse complement strand
ATTAACTAATTTAAAATTATCAAAATATTTTTTATCATTTATAATTAGATTTCTCTCAACATTATATGCAAATGATTTTAGTTCAATTTTATCTATTATTGGTATATATGCTTAAAATTCGTCTTTAGTATAAAAATATACATCTTTATTTAACATATTAAAAAGATTTCTATCACCTACAAATTCTATCTGCTTGTCTTTTATCTGATCTAAAGTAATAGCCATCTCAACAAGATTTATGCCTTGTCTGTTTCTATGTAATAAAAATTGATCGCACTCAATATTAAATTTGCTCTTCTCATTCAATATGTTATTAATATGAACTGCCTTGCTATTGGTTTCATTTTCAGCTATCTCATTTATTAAATTCTTAAGATCTACAGGCAATAAAAATCTATAGAATATTCTATATTCTGTGTTGCTTATTATCTGAATTACAACAAATAGAACTCCTCCATCATTATAATAATTTTTAATATCGCTAAGTTCCATTTGAAAGCTAGCAAATTTTCTTTCAAATTTCTTTACCTCCGTACCTTTAACTTGTACAGGTATTTTCCCCTTTAATAAACTTTTTTTATGATTGTTATCTTGATATAACCATCCCAAGATGGCTCTTTATCATTCCAGTTAATATTCGGATTTATTTCTTTAAAATTACATAAAGACATATTTAAAGCACTAACCGATATCATTTCGATTTGTCCTTTTGATAATTTTCCCATTATAATTCCCCCTAATATAGATTACCTTTAGTATTTTTGCTTATTTTATAACTTCTCTCACTCGCAAACATTATACCATGTTTTACCATACATCTGAAATTAGCTTAATTTATATTTAATATAAAAAAACTACTAAGTCATAAACTTAGCAGTTCCTTTCCCTCTTTCCCGAGGCTTTGAATGGTGGAGATGATCCGCAACAATCAAATCCACCATTCCATATCTTAAATTTTATAAATAAACTTTACCTAAAAGTTTATAAAATTAGTTTTATATTTTTTACTTTTCCATGTGTATCGTAAGTATATTCTCTATAGTTAGCTTCTCCTATTAAAAGGTTTCTTTTTATCTTGGCTTTTATGTTTGTTAACCAACCATCATTATTGTACTCAAATTTTAGTTCTTTTACCTCACCGTCTGATTCAGGGTAATTAATATCAGTTGCTCTGTCATTTACATCATAATTGTAAGTTTTATTTGATGTTTGCTTTCCATCTCTACTTTATACAGATGATGTAAGCTGATTTAACTCGTTATACTTATAGCTACTAGTTGCCCCCTCTTTTGTCATTAGTATCCTATTTCCAACTTTATCATACCCATAAGTCATATTGGATTTTAGTCTTATTTTGATTAGTAGCATTCTCTATATAATCTAATGTAATCTTAGTTACCATAGATGAATCATCGTAGCCATTATTTAGTCTTCGCTGCTATAAAATAATCAGTTCTTGAAATAAGCTTCTAATAAATTCACCTCCAGGTGGAAATTGAATCACAATATTCTTGTTGCTAATTTCTTTTCTTACTAAAGACTCCATCTTCTTTTATTTCAATATATAAATCAGCTTCTTTAGCTATTTTCATAAACCTACTCAACATTATATTTTTAATATATTTTACATTTTTTAAATGTATATAGTTAAGCCAAAAACTTAAACTTATAACAAAAATTA
>NZ_JANKBY010000515.1:0-1687 GCF_024621905.1 Terrisporobacter muris | reverse complement strand
GGTTTTCAATAATGTAAAGATCCAAATACATTAATTACTCCCCCTTTTTATGTTTATATTATAAGCTAGTGTAAAAAAATAATGTGTCACTTTTAACAGTCGAAACCCAATTACTTTAATATAAAAAAACACAAAAAAAGGAAAAATTCTTCTTTTTCCTTTTTTTAATAATATTTTACTTCTTTTTTATTGGTATAAAAAGATATATATTGTTCATAATTTGTTATAATTAATAATTTTCTTTATAGTTTATAATATGCACTCTAAATAGAGATTATAACAAAAAAATAAGAAGCTTGAGCTTCTTATTTGACTATGTATATTTACTATTTTCTATTTCTTCTTAAGAAGACTGGAATTGGTGGTAAATCATCATCTATATCATGAGACTGCTTTTTAGCTTCCACTTTTTCCTCAACTTTTTCTTCTTTTGTTACTGCAACCTCTTCTACTACAGCTTTTTTGGTAACTATCTCTGAAGGTTTATTAGTTCCTCTATTTTTAAATGAACTTTCAAAACCTTGAGATGGATTAGTTTCAAATCCTGTAGCTATCACAGTTATAACTATATCTTCTCCTAAGTCTTCTCTTATAGAAGTCCCGAATATTATATTTGCTTCTGGATCACATGATTCTGTAACTAAACTTGATGCAGCATTAGCTTCAAATAATGTTAAGTTTGCTCCACCAGCAACATTAAGTAATACCCCTTTAGCTCCTTTTATAGAAGTTTCAAGTAATGGCGATTGTATAGCCTCTTTAGCTGCTTCTATAGCTCTATTTTCTCCACTAGCATTACCTATACCCATATGAGCTAATCCTTTATCCTTCATTATAGAAGTAACATCAGCAAAGTCTAAGTTTATAAGACCTGGCATTTTTATTAAGTCAGATATGGATTGTATACCTTGTTTTAATACATTATCTGCTATAGAGAATGCATCTACCATAGATGTATTCTTTTGTACTATTTGTAAAAGCCTATCATTAGGTATAGTTATTAATGTATCCACATTAGCTTTTAAATCTTTTATACCATCTTCAGCATTTTTCATTCTTATTTTACCTTCGAACCCAAAAGGTTTAGTTACAACACCTACAGTAAGTATCCCCATTTCCTTTGCTAACTTTGCAACTATCGGTGCAGCACCTGTTCCAGTTCCTCCACCCATACCTGCAGTAACAAATACCATATCTGTTCCGTCAAGTAAACTTACGATTTGTTCTCTACTCTCTTCAGCAGCTTTTTTTCCTACTTCAGGCTTAGCTCCCGCACCTAATCCTCTAGTTAACTTTTCTCCGATTTGAATTTGATTTTCTGCCATAGACGATAATAATGCTTGTTTGTCTGTGTTTATAGAAATAAATTCTACTCCTTTTACTTCTTCTCGTATCATTCTGTTAACAGCGTTGTTTCCACCGCCACCAACACCAATAACTTTTATAACAGCATCATTGTTGTCAGTTTCTATATCAATTCTATTATTATTCATTATTTTTTAACCTCCCTATCTTCTGAATTAAACAGTTATGTATTATGATTATATCATTTTACTTATGTTTTTTGTTAAACAACTATTTTATTCCATAAAAATACCAATTCTTACTCTTATTATTATGTATACATAATAGATAATTAACAATTAGTCTCGTATCTTGTCAAATAATATGGATAAGTATTCATTTA
>NZ_JANKBY010000514.1:0-1708 GCF_024621905.1 Terrisporobacter muris | reverse complement strand
ATTAATTTTTATTTAAAACAGTTTTCTATTACTAACCATATCATTTTCTTCTATTATAAATTTTCATGAATTTTATATATTAATTTTTTCTATTTTTCCAAAAATTCACAATATATTTTCTTTTTAATATAAACTATAATTAGAAAACGATTGCAAGGCGATTTTTAATCAATTTTAATAGTAAAAACATTAAATAAAGCCCCTTAGACTATAAAATATAGTACTAAGAGGCTTTTATATTTAATCTATCACTACTAAGCAGTCATCTCTCCAGATTCAGAGTTCAATTTAGATCTACTTGATTTCACAAAAAATCCTATTACTGATGCAATAATTACAGGTACCACCCAGTTAAATCCTAATGAATATAATGGTAAATTATTTATTAGCGGAATCTTTACACCAAAATCACTAATTATATTCAGTATACTTATAAATAGTGCTGCATAAGTTCCAAATTTGAACACATTATCATTTTTAATAAATTCACCAAATAGTGTAAATACTACTAAAACTATTGTTGGTGGGTATACAAATGTTAATATAGGAGCTGAAAATTGTATTATTTTATCGACTCCAAAATTAGATACAACTAAACTAAATAAACATACTACTGTAACTATAGTTTCATATTTTACTTTATTATTTGTAAGTTTAGAGAAATATTGTCCAGTTGCTGATGTTAAACCTATAGCTGTTGTTAAACATGCAAGCATTACAATTATTCCTAGTATAACTTTTCCAGGGAATCCTAATAACATTTCTGTTATAGACACAATTAATCCTGCTTGTGATACATTTGATTCAAATAATCCTGATACTGTTGCACCAAGATATGTCAATCCACCGTAAACTACTAGTAATCCTGCACCTGCTACTAATCCTGCTTTAAATGTCATACTGACTTGTTCTTTCTGTTTTGTATATCCTTTGTTAGCAATACTTGTTATAATTACTGCTCCTAAAGAAACCGCTCCTAGGGCATCTAATGTTTGATATCCTTGGAATACTCCTTCAGAAAATACTCCATCTATTGTTGATGGTTGAATCTCTCCTAAAGGGTTAAATATTCCCATTCCTATTAATACTAATAATGCAATTAAAAGGGCTGGTGTTAAGTAAGATCCTATTATATCAACAACCTTTGATGGTTTTATTGTTAATAATAATGTTGCACCAAAGAATATTATTGAAAATACTATTGAATTAAAACCACTAAATATTGGTTGAATTCCCATCTCAAATGTTGTAGCTGCTGTTCTTGGTATAGCAAGAAGTGGCCCTATGCAAATCATTATTGCACATCCTAATGCAATAGATAATTTATGTCCTGCTCTTGAGAAAATTTTACCAACTTCTCCATCACATTTTGCTATTGCAAGTATTGCAAGTAATGATAAACCTACATCTGCTAATATAAATCCTGTAAATCCATTTAACCAACTGTTACCTGTTATAAGTCCTAAAAATGGCGGAAATAATAAATTTCCTGCTCCGAAAAACATTGCAAATAATGCAAATCCTACTATTATGATATCTTTATTTGTCTTATTCATTGTGACCTCCTTATTCCCCTTCCTCTTTTGTTTCATATATGTATTATATACGAAATATGTTTGAATAGTCAATAAAATTATAATTTTCTGTATATTCAAATTATAAAAAACATATAATCACTTATAATTTATATTAAAAGCAAAGTATTTTT
>NZ_JANKBY010000513.1:0-1713 GCF_024621905.1 Terrisporobacter muris | reverse complement strand
TTACTTTTAATATGTAATAATTAATATAACTATATAAAAAGTCGACGAATAAATTTTCGTCGACTTTTTAATATCTATATATTTACTTCAATTTGTTCAAATTCATCTTCGTCTTCATTATTAAATCTATTATCCATATGATAAATTACTTTGTCATATAAATTATCAAATAATTTACTATATAGCGATCCAAAAACATTACTTACTATACGAGATGTAATAGTATCTGTTAAACCTAGTGTTGCAACTGCAGAGGGTAATGCTGAAAAACTATTTACTACTGTTTGCCATTCATAAGTAGCACAAAAACCAACCATTAATCCAGCCATAAGTGGCAACATTGTTCTAAGCTGTTCTGGTAATACTATATAAATAACAAAAAATGTAATACAACCGACAATTGCAAATATTATTCTGCTTTTACAACGTACATTTAACTTTTCCTTAGTTGTTTGCTGAATTACTGACATACATGCAAAAGCTATCCACATTGTTTTAGGAAAATGCATAAACTCTCCTATTAGTACTGCAGTATTAATTCCAAGAGCAAGTTTTAACTGCCATCTACTTCTCTCTGTTTTTATATCAAAACCTTTTATAACATCTAAAATAGTATTATCATATTCTTTTTTTGTTTTTTTATGTTTAATATAAAATATTGAAGCTACAATTATACCACCAAATAATAACCCAATAACACGAGATAAATATACTTCTACACTACTAACACCATTACCATATAAAAGGAAATACGATAATATTAGTATTATGTGATTTGCATACATCATGTTATGACAAGTTAATACTATTATAGTAACTATCGAAATAAAGTTTATAATAAATCCTAATATTGGATTTGATATATTCGATAAATAAGGAGCAACTGAATATATTAGAAAAATTCCAATTAAAGTAACAGATGACTGTTTTACCTTAAAATCTAAGTTTGCAGATCTAAAAGTTAGTATTAACATTACTGTTACAACACCTACTATACTATTTTCACTTCCAAAAATACTGCTAAATGAAGACACTATTAAAATACAAAATAGCATACATAAAATATTTTTAATTATTAGTGCCCCTATATATTTTTGTTTTATCTTTTTATCTGACTCTTCTTTTATCAAAGGTTTTAGTTGTGCTGCACCTAGTTGCATCGCCTGATAAAAACTCATCCTTCACTCTCCTATTCCTCATTCATTATTTTATTTGCTTTTTCAATAGATGAAATTAATTTAAAAAACTCTTCATCACCTAACTTCTTACGTAACTTATATATTGGTGATAAGTAAAGTTCATATATTTTTTGTAACTCTTTTCTTCCAGCCTCTGTAATACAAACAGAGTAGCTTCTTTTATCATGTATATCTGGCTTTTTAGTTACATATCCATTCTTACTTAAACTATCTATTAATCTACTTAAAATTGTTTTATTTAAACACATTGCTTTGCTAAGTTTAATAGGTGTCATACCTTCTTCATTCTTTATAAGCTGAGACAATAAATCGTATTCTTGATTAGTTCTTTCAAGTGCTGGTGTATAACGATGCACTAATGTTCTACTAAATAGTCTTACTTCATTCATTTTTACTGTCATATCTATCCAATCAAAATTATCCATCTCTCCACCTCTTCATGATTTAGTTCACTTTGTTAACTATAATATATATTCTATTGAATATAGTTAACTTTGTCAACTATATATAATGT
>NZ_JANKBY010000512.1:0-1720 GCF_024621905.1 Terrisporobacter muris | reverse complement strand
CCGATCTAATAAATCATTTATTTATATTTTTATGTCAGTTTTTATTCTCTTTGGATATGTATTCTTTTTCAATTCTAATACTTTTATCAAGAATGAAAATGAAAAAAGCTATACTACACCAATATCTGAAATTAAAACTTTAGGAAACTATGAGATTCAAGTTAGAAGCAGAAAATATAGTCCAACTTCTAATATAGTTGAGTTTTATATTTACTGTGATAATCAATTGAACTTTAACGAAAGCAAACTTCAATTTGAACTTAGAGAGCAACAAAATCCATTAGAGGTTATAGAAACTAATATTAGAAGGTTAGACGAAAATAACTATATAGTTAGAGCAAAAGTTCATAAAAATTGGACTGTGTTATCTTTAGGAGTTGGTGAATTTATAGAAGAAGATCTACTTGATAATATAGATAATATAAATAATACTAGCGAAGAATATAATCAAACTTCATTAACAGAATTAGTAAAGTTTTATGTTGAAAAAGATGATATTGAATCAGTTATGAGCTTAAAAGAAAAAACAGCAAATGAATATTTATCTGAAGGAATAACTATAGAAATTGATATTATAAATGGAAAAATTAAAGAAGAAAATAATAGTATAGAAGAAAAAAATACTAACATAAAAACTTTAGAAGAAAATATTAAAAAATTAAAAGAAGAACAAGTTTATCAAACAGAAATTGAAATAAAAGATAGTGAAAATAAAATAAATTCTATCCAAGATACTATAAGAATTTTAAAAAATGAAATAGAAGATAGTAAAAAAAATATTCAAGTCTTTAAAGAAAAAATACAAAGACTTGAAGAAAAAAGAGCTGACTATTTGGAAAAATAGTCAGCTCTTTTAGAGCAAATTATAGGTGTTCAAAAGGTGTGTAGTGGTGTGTACTAGGTGTGTGGAAAGGTGTTCAAAAGGTGTGTATATAGGTATTTTTTTATACCCGTACTTTTGAGTTAATTTTTTAGAGAATTGCTAGGCTTTGCCTAGCTAACCATCTAAGATGGGTACAAAATCTCCTTATGCTCTTTTTTTCAGAGGAACGAAGAAAAAACTTCTACTTCCTCTAAGATTTTTTGTTGAAGAATTTAAATAAAAAATCTTGATAAACTTTAATATTTTCTTGAAAGGATTAATGATACTTATGAAAAATCAAATAAAAACATGTAAAATTGATATAAAAAATTTAAGTAAAGAAACTATAAATAAAATAGACGAACTTGCTAGAAAAAAAGGATTAAAGAGAAGTGAATTTTTAGAAAAATATATAGAACATATTGCATCTCAAAAAGAATTGTTTGAAGTTTTTAATCGTTATGAATGTTTACTAAAAAGAGTTGAAAATTCATTAAAATATAATACTGAAATTTTAGATAAATTTAGTGTATAAAAAGGAGAAAGTTTATTATGAATAAAAAAAATACAACAACTTCTTATGTTAGAGTGAATAATATAAGTGAAAGTACATTAGAAAAAATTGACTTAATGGCAGAAGAAAATGGATTAAGTAGAAATAACTTTCTAAAAAAATCTTTAGAAAATTTAGTTGTTTCAGATGGCATATCTGAACTTGATTCAAAATTCAATGAGTTAATAAAAAAAAATATTGGAGTATTAGATTTAAACACAAAAGTTCTTAAATATTTTTGTGAAGAAAATCTAATTGACATAAATCATTTAATTGAAAATTAATAAATAATAAAAAGGATAATA
>NZ_JANKBY010000511.1:0-1745 GCF_024621905.1 Terrisporobacter muris | reverse complement strand
TGTATAATTTATTCTCATTAAATATCTATTGACTTCCTTATCATTTAAAATAAAATATGTTATCACAGTTGAAAATAATATTAATAATATTATTCCAATGACTATAAGATTTATCACTAAAGAAAGTATATTTATATATTTTGATAAGAATAAATGAATAAGCAAGGCACTTAAAATAAGAGTTATTAAAAAAACATTAACTACCTTAACGTATTTTTTTATATCAGTCATAATAAGCCTAACCTAGAATAGTATTCTCTTCGATCTTGTTTCCTTTTATATATTCACAAACTGCCACTCTTTTCTTGTTTGGCATTTGTATTTCTTCTATTAATAAAATATTCTCGTTTGTCGCTACTCTTATACCATCTTTATCAACTTTAAGTATTGTTCCACATGGTTTATTAGCACTTTCATTTAAAACCTTTGTTTTCCAAACTTTCATGGTTTTACCTTCATAAGTTGTATAAGCACTTGGCCAAGGATTTACTCCTCTGACTAAGTTATGAATTTCTCTGGCAGTCTTAGTAAAATCTATATTTCCTAAAGATTTATTCATCATAGGTGCATAAGAAGACTCTTCATCATTTTGCTTTATTCTTGGTGCACATCCTTTTTCTATTTGATTAATAGTTTCTATTAAAAGGTTTCCACCTTGTTCCATCATCATATCATGAAGCTCACCTGCTGTTATTTCATTACTTAAAGCAAATTCACTTTGAAGTATTATGTCTCCTGTATCTAATCCTTCATCCATGTACATTGTAGTAACACCTGTTTTTTCTTCTCCATTGATTATTACCCAGTTAATTGGTGCTGCTCCTCTATATTTTGGAAGTAAAGATACATGAACATTAATACATCCTAACTTTGGTATATCAAGCAATGCTTTAGGAAGAATTTGACCATAAGCTACTACTATTATTAAATCTGGATTAATTTCTTTTAAAGTATTTATAAATTCTTCATCTCTAGCCTTAACCGGTTGATACACATGTATACCATGTTCTAGAGCCAATTCTTTAACTGGTGGCATACCCATTTTTTTACCTCTACCAATTGGTTTATCGGCTTGAGTAACTACTCCTACTATATCTAGTTTTTCATTTATTAGTTTTTCTAGACATCCTTTTGCAATGTCTGGTGTTCCCATAAATACTATTTTCATTTATATCACTCCTACTATTTTTCTACTTTATCTACGAATAACACTCCGTCTAAGTGATCTATCTCATGACAGAAAGCTCTAGCTAATAATTCTTCGCCTTCTATTTCAAAAGTATTTCCATGTCTATCTTGAGCTCTTACTTTTACTACATAAGGTCTTTTAACATCTCCATTTTCTCCAGCTACACTTAAACAACCTTCTGCATCTATTTGTTCTCCACTAGTTTCTATTATTTCTGGATTTATAAGTTCTAATAAACCATCTCCTACATCTATTACAACTACTCTTTTTAGTATACTAACTTGTGGTGCTGCAAGTCCTACACCATCTGCCTCGTACATAGTATCAGCCATATCATCTAATAAATCTATTAATTTTTGGTCAAATTTTTCTACAACCTTTGATTTTTTTCTAAGTACTGGCTCTCCAATTTGAGCTATTTGTCTAATTGCCATAATTTTTCCTCCTATAATTAAAGAATATTGTTTGGATTAACATCTATTGAAATGTTTACATCTTTATCAAATACAATTTCCTTTTTCGTTATACATATATATTTTATTATACCTTTTAATAA
>NZ_JANKBY010000510.1:0-1750 GCF_024621905.1 Terrisporobacter muris | reverse complement strand
GTATTATTAAAAAATTTGCTTAAGCTATTGCGTGTGCGATCCACTTCATATCGCTGACGAGATGCCTTTGCTCCGCTTAAGGCAACTCCGTTGCTCAAATTTTACTTTTTTACTATTTATCAAACGTCTTGCTATTACTTTGATATAGGAGTGTTCTACAAACGTAAGAGTATTATAATATCCTAGAATGTAAAAAAGTACCAGAGTTTCTGGTACTTTAAATTTAAATGTATGAAATTATAGATTCATGAGTTTTAACTCCAGCTATTCCATCTACTTGAAGGTTTTTCTTTTTTTGATACTTCTCTACGGTTGATTGTGTATCTTTTCCAAAATATCCATCAATAGCAATATCATAACCTAGTTCTTTTAATGATTTTTGAAGCCATTTAGTGTGCTCTAGTTTTTTATTTTTACTTTTAATACTTAATGGATGCTTTTCTACTACTGCTTTTGTTTTAGGTCCCCAAATACCATCTTCAGCTAATTTACAATCATATGATTCATTTAAAGCATTTTGTAATGACTTAATTAAAATTTTAATTATGTTATCTTCTTTATTATTATCTTTGTCTGTATTAGAGTCTGTATCAGTTCTAGAATTATTTTCACTATTATTATTTTTTTTATATTTTTTATAACAATAATCTAAATCAACATTTCCGCTTATACCAGATACTCTTCCACTTTCGCTATATTGCCACATTACATGGCTCTCACTATATGTGCATCTTGAAGTATATTGAGCTATCCACAAATCATATTCTCTTTGAATACTTTTAAAAAAGTAGTTATTTGAGAAATCTATATTTGTATAAAGTCCAGGTATATATCCACCTTTTTGAATTTCTTTTAAAAAAGCATGAGCAAATGCTGTTGCTTTTGTTTTATTTATAGTTACACCGTGTTTTTTAGCGTAACTTACACTATCATATTCTAAATCATAAAATATAGGATAAGTTATTTTATCTTTATATGGTTTAATTACTTCCATACATTTAACAGCCTCTAATCTTGCTTTTTCTTCACTTATAGCATAACTAAACCAATATATTCCAACATCAAGATCTTCCTCGATTGCTCCCTTAATATATTCTTCAAATCTTTCATCTATAGTAGATGAGCCATATCCGGCTCTAATAATAACAAATTTTATGCCATCATTTTTTACTTTTTCCCAATTAATATATCCATTATGTTTAGATACATCAATACCTTTAATAGCTGCCATTTAATCACTTCCTTATATAATATATATGGAAAAGAATCTACTAAAAAAGTAGATTCTTTTCTTTTGAATGGCCTGTTTATTATATGAAATATTATCTAAAGTTATTTAGAATTGTAATTTTGAAAGTACTAGCTTTAATAAGCAATTACGTTATTATCCAATTAATTATTTTAATACTCCTTTTATTTCCTTAGAATAAATAAGAGCTTTTTTGTTTAGTTTTGATTTTTATAACCACTTATAATCTATATTATTAAGTTGCATAACTTTTTGTTACTAAAAACGACATGATTTTTATTTTATTTATTATTTAATATAAAAAATTCACTTAAGCCACTGTGTTGGCGCTCCACTTCATATGGCCAACGAGATGCCTTTGATTCGATTCAGGTAACTCCGTTGCTCAAGTCACAAAGTTGGAAATTATACGTTATCCATAAATCAGATAACATATAAATTTCCTTACAATTAAAAAGACTAAGTAGATAATCTACTTAGTCTTTTTTGGTAATATCTTAA
>NZ_JANKBY010000050.1:0-16397 GCF_024621905.1 Terrisporobacter muris | reverse complement strand
ACAATAATAAGTATAAAAAAATATCAAGTAATTCAAACAAAACTCCGTACTATACAAATAGAAACTATAGGGAAATACTAGTGGCTATTAGAAATTAAAAAACACAACAAGTATAAAAAAATATGTTTACTTTTTGAAAGTATTGGCATACTATATAAGTATAAAGATAAAAACACAACTCGTATAAACATAATAACTAATTGAGTAGTGAATTTTTATTTCGCTAAAATTAAAACACAACAAGTCTAAATTATAAAAATAAAAAAGGAGTGGTAATTATGTTAAATAAAAGAGAATTAGAGAAAAAAATAAAATCAGATATAGAAGACAGAGGATGTATAGTATTAGAACAAAGAAATGACGACAATCTAATAGTTGGATATATCATAAATGAGTTTGGATCAAAAGAAGATAAAATTATAGGAATAGGAGTAAATGAGCTATCGCTAAAAGTAAATCATAAATTAATAAATAGAGCTATGAAAGAACCAACTATTGAACTTGGAATAGTACTAACACCAGATAAAACATATTACATTGACATGAGTACTGGAATCCAAACATATACACCTAAAACATTTAAAAATCACTCGGAGTATGCAACATCAGAAGAAGATATAAGACGAAAAATAGGATACTTAATACAAAGTGCTAGAAGAAAATATGATGGAGATATAACAAATTATATATTAACACCAATAGCTATAAGAGCTTACTTTTTTAAAAATAACAACTTAAATGAATGGTTGAACGTAGATATAGACTTATACAATCAATTAGTTGATGAAATAAAAAATAAATTGAAAATAAATGGCAACATGCTACAAAAAATATATAACAAAGATGAATTGGAAGATACAAAAAAAGCATTAGAAATGTTAGTCCCTATTAGCATTTATTATTCAAGGATAATAGAAGATTTAATAAGAAAGGAATCAGTAAAACGAGAGGTAGATATATCAACACAAAATATGATAAATGTAGTAAGTGACTTTATAAAAGTACTTAATATAAATGATAGTTGTATAGAATTAGGATCAGGGGCAGGATGCATTCTAAGAGAACAAGAGAGTAACTTTAACATTCTAAAAGGGATAGAAATAAATAATGATATAAGTGATATAAGTAAATTATTAAACTTAATATCTGGAAAAGGTAATATAGAAATAACAACAACTGATGCACTAGATATAGAAGAGGTTGAAAAATATGGTCTTACAATAGTAGAACCACCACTTGGTGAAAGAGTTGATAGTGAACCATATAGAGATAAATCTATAGTATCCAGAAATTGTAAAATGATAAATACATCAGATTTATTACTTGAAAAAGCTATAAATTTAACTAAAGACGGAGGATATATAGTAGCAATAGTAAATGATGGATTACTATTCATAAAGCAAAGTGAGATAATCAGAAAATTAATAACAAATAAAACTACAGTAAAAGCAATAGTAGGATTACCAAACCACATACAAAAGCCGTATACAGTAGCCAAAATGAGCATAGTAATAATGAAAAAGAAATCTAGCAGTTTAGAATGTTGTGAAAAAGTATTCATAAATGAAATTAGTAAAATTGATGAAATAAATGAAGTAGCAAATCAATTTAGTGAGTTTATACAAAATAATTTAGATGATAGCAACTTATTAGACTATGGCGTTTTATATGAAAGTAATAACTGGACAGCAAACTATTTGAGAATGTTTAGAGAATTAAATTCATCAAATAGATATTTATTAAATGAACTATGCAATATAAATAGTCATGGAATAAAAACCCTAATAAATGAAAAAGAAAAATATCCGTATATAGAAGTAAGTAACATAGATACAGATAAAAAAATATTAAAAGATATAAAAGAAGTTAACTACAGTGAATTGCCATCAAGAGCGAAATTATTGGCTTATCCAGGCGATATAGTAATATCAACAGCAAGACCAGATAAAGGACCTATAGCAATAGTACCTAATGACTATGATGTGTATATAGTATCAAGTGCATTAGCTGTATTATCACCTAAAAATATAAGTGCTGAATTATTATACTTTATATTAAGTAGTAATAAAGTTACACAAGAGTTATCAGCACTAGCTAGTGGAACAGCAGTACCTATGATAATGATAAAGCAATTAAAAGAATATAAGTTACCAATTAGCGATATACCTAATCAATATGAAAAAGAAGCTAAAGAATTATATAAAAAAATGTTGATGAAATACACACAACATAAAACACTAAATCAAATAATAGATGAGACATTAAAAAATATTGATGAAGTAAATACAAAAGAATACAAAATAGATGAAGTACTAAGTTATAAAAGACCTGTTATATTAAAGAACGAGATAGAAGTCAAGCAAGTAAAGATAGCTAACTTAAATACTGAAAGTCTATATGTTAATGAAAAAGATCTAGCGCTATTTGATGAAAAAGAAGGCAGACATAATCTAATTAAAAATAAAGATATATTAATTCCAAGAGTGTTAGATTCAATAGAGCGTACATCTGTAGCTAATACTAATATAGAAGGATGCATATCAAATCAAGTTATATATACTTACAGTGCAAATGAAGTTGTTTTACCTGAATATATGGCAATGATATTTAGAAGTAGCCAAGTTAAAGAAAAGTTAGAAGATTTAGCGAAAGCATCAAAAACAAGAGCAATGATAAAAAGAGATCAAATACAATCAATAGTTATTAAACTACCTACAATAGAGATACAAAAAAATATAGTAGAGAAAGTATTAAGTAAATCTAAAGAATATAGTTTAAGTGAAATAAATAGAGAAAAAAGTAGTTTTGAGGAAAATTTAGTATAATTTAAAATAAAATATAGATAGAATACCTTACACTTATGGTATTCTATCTATATAAGAAATGAGGAGGAAGATATAATGGCTAATAAATTATCACTGGCAAAATTAGAAAGGCTGTTACTAAAAGCAGCAGATGTATTAAGAGGAAAAATGGATGCTAATGAATATAAAGAGTATATATTTGCAATGATTTTCTTAAAAAGACTATCAGACCAGTTTGAAGAAAAACAAAAAGAATTAAGAGATGCTCTTGAAAAAAAAGGACTAGATGAAGAAAAAATAAAAGAAAGATTAGAAGATCCTAGAAGATACAGAGATACTTTCTTTGTACCTGTAGAAGCTAGATGGAACTACGTAAATGAAAATGGAAGTAATATTGGAATAGCACATCTTAAAAAAGATGTAGCAGATAAATTAAACATAGCCCTAGCTTCAATAGAAGAAGCAAATATAGAAAAACTAGAAGGCGTATTAAAAGGAATAGACTTTGCTAAAAAAGTTGGAAAAACAGCTATGAAAGATACTACTTTAGTAGATTTCATACAAATATTTGATAAAATACCAATGAAAAATGAAGACTTTGAGGCACCGGATTTATTAGGAGCGGCTTATGAATATCTAATAAAATACTTTGCAGATAGTGCAGGTAAAAAGGCTGGAGAGTTCTATACACCTGCGGAAGTAGTTAGACTTCTTGTAAATATATTAAAACCACAAGAAGGAATGACTATATACGATCCAACAGCTGGATCTGGTGGTATGCTTATCCAAAGTAAATCCTATATAGAAGAAAATGGACAAGATGCATCCAACCTAGCGCTATATGGACAAGAAGAAAATGGGGCTACTTGGTCTATGTGTAAGATGAATATGATACTTCATGATATAGCTAGTTTTGAAATAGAGAATGATGATACCCTAGAAGACCCTCGACACTTTGATGAAAATGGAGAATTAATGAAATTTGATAGAGTAATAGCAAATCCACCATTTTCTCAAGATTATAAAAAATCAAATCTTAAATATACTGAAAGATTTGAATATGGATTTACACCAGAAAAAGACAAAGCTGACTTAATGTTTTTACAACATATGATATCTGTAACTAAAGAAAATGGAAAAGTAGCTTGTGTACTTCCACATGGAATATTATTCAGAGGTGGAGAAGAAGGGACTATAAGAGAAGCATTAATAACAAAAGATGATAAATGCATTATAGAATGTGTAATAGGTCTACCATCAGGATTATTCTACGGAACAGGTATTCCTGCATGTGTAATAGTAATCAATAAAGAAGATGCTAAAAATAGAAAAGAAATATTATTTATAAATGCAGACAAAGAATACAAAGAAGGTAAAAATCAAAATAAACTAAGAGCACAGGATATACAAAAAATAGTTCATACTTATGAAAATAAACCAGAAATAGAGAAATATTCTAGAATGGTATCAATAGAAGAAATAAAAGAAGAAGGCTTCAACTTAAATATAAGAAGATATGTAGACAATACAGATGAAGTACAAAAAAATGATGTAGTAGCACATTTATATGGATCAGTACCTAAAAATGAAGTAGAGGATATAAAGGATATCGCTTTAAAGCAAGGTTTAAATATCTATAAACTTTTTGCAAATAAAAATGAAAACTATGTTGATTTTATAGGCAGCATAAATTGTAAAGAAGATATTAAAGCATTTATAGAAGATGATAATGATGTAATCAAAAAACAAAATGATATACTTATAGCTTATGAAGCTTGGTGGAATGAAAATGTAAAACAAATAGCAAATCTTTATGATACTAAAAATGTAACAGAAGTAAAAAAAGCTATGATGAACTCATTTGTAGAAAAATTAATAGGATTTGAAAGTTTAGATTTAAATAAATTAGAAGGTGCTTTTGTATCATATTTTGATGAAATAAAGGAAGATTTAAAGGCAATAGCTTCTACTGGTTGGTTATCTAATTTACTTACAATGGGTGAAGTTATAGATCTTAAAGTACCTAATTTAAAAGATAAGATAGAGTCTAAAGAAGTAAGTGGTATAAAATTACCTAAATATGAAAAAGTTTATGAAATGATTAAAAATGAAAAAGAAGGTATATTATCTAAACTTCTTGATGATAAAAATGTTAATCAAGTAGAGCATGATACCTTAGAACTTATATTAAGTAGTGCAATGGATAGTATAAGTGAAGATGAGATAAGAAATACTGTTTTAAATAGATACTATAAAAATTTAAAAGCTTCTATTATAAGTTTTATAAAGTGCGAGTTAGATATTTGTATTAAGGTAGTAGAAGGATTGTTTGATAATTATAATACATCTCTTGAGAGTATATTAAAACAAAGAGATAGTTTACAAAATGAGCTTGATGATATGTTAAAGTCATTAGGATATGAGTTTTAGAGGTGTGATTATGAGAGTTAATGCAGAGTTTAAAGAAGTTAAGGGCATTGGTAGAATACCTGTAGATTGGGAAGTTAAAACAACTGCAGAAATATTCCACACTGTAACAGATTATGTTGCAAATGGTAGTTTTGCTACTTTAAATGAGAATGTTACTTATAAAGATACTGAGGATTATGCAATATTAGTTAGATTAACAGATTATAAAAATGATTTCAAAGGTCCGTTTGTATATGTAGATAAACATTCATATGATTTTTTAAAAAAAAGTAGCCTTAAAAAAGATGATGTAATTATATCTAATGTAGGTGCATATGCAGGATTTACATTTAAGTTAAGAGATTTAAATAAACCAATGACTTTAGGACCTAATGCTATATTAGTTAGAAGTAATATAAATAATGATTATATATATTATTGGTTTACGAGTAATTTAGGACAGTATGCTTTAAAAAACATAATATCTACTACAGCACAACCTAAATTTAATAAAACAGATTTTAAAACAATATTAATGACTATACCAAGTTTGAAAGAACAAGAAAAAATAGCTCAAATTCTTTCTAATATAGATATGAATATCCAAAAGACGGAGGAAGCTATTGCTAAGTATAAGCAAGTTAAAAAAGGTCTTATGGATGATTTGTTGAGTGGTAAGGTTAGGATTAAGGATGGTAAGAGATTTAGAGAAACTAGGTTTAAGGATGTTAAAGGGATTGGAAAAATTCCTTGGGATTGGAAAGTCAAAAAAGTTGAAGAAGTATCAGATGTAGTTGACTCTTTACATGAAACACCAATATATTCAGACAATGGATATAAGATGATACGAGTAAATGATATAAAAGAGGGTAAGTTAGACACAACAAATGCATATAAAGTAAGTAAAGAAGTATATAATCATTTTACAAAAAAATATAAACCTCAAAAGGGAGATATTATATTAAGTAGAGTTGGTTCTTATGGAATGAGTTGTTATATAGAATCAGATGAAAGTATTTGCCTAGGTCAAAATACAGTAGTTATAAATCCACATATTATAAAATTATATTTATATTATTATTTAAATAGCAAAGAAATAAGAAAACAAATAGATAAAGCTGTAGTTGGTTCGAGTCAAAAAACATTAAGTTTAGCTAATATAAATAATCTTGATATTGGACTACCTCAAGAAGAAGAACAATACCAAATAGCAAATGTTTTATTCAACCAAGATGAAATAATAGAAAAAGAAAATAAATATCTTGAAAAATTAAAGAAACTTAAATTAGGTCTTATGGAAGATTTACTTACTGGAAAAGTAAGAGTATAATTAGATTAATTAACATAAATCAGGGGGATTAAATGAAACAAAAGATTTTAGATGAAATAACAGACTATTATTTAAACTCAAAAGATTTTAATGGTTTATCACTAAGAAATTTGAATACTAAAGATGTAAACTTACTAGAAGAACTAATAGATGAAGAAAGTATAGAGGTTTTATCATGTAGATTTGTAATAAATCCACATATAAGAATGTATAACTTAAATGTGAGTAGAGAAGAACAAAAGAAAGAGCTAAAAGATAATATAAACTTCTGTGTACTTTATCCAAGTAAAAAGTACTTATATACATTAAACTTATCTAACCATAAACCATTTACTGAGATGTTAATGAAAGGTAGCAATCATTTAGATTTAATATTTTTCAAGATGGATATTTTAGAATCATATTTTCAAGACCCTAGATATCATATATTCTTTGGTGATTATAGAGGTACTATAGTTACCAGAGATAAATATACATCACCAGATAATTGTGATGATGTAGAGTATATTAAAGATTTTGGAATTGCGTATTCTAAAAGTGAAAATAGAGAAAGATGTATAGGTGTTTTCATAGGAGATTTATCAGATTTATCTCTGTATGATCAGATGAAGTGGAAAAAATATATGTTGTCTAATCAAGAAAACTATTATATAAATAGCTCATTTTATAAAAATACGATACTAGGTCAATGGACCGATAAAATATCAGTATATGATGCTATTTTAGATGAAATGAAATTAATAAATAAGTTATGTGATAATATGAAATTACCAAAGTTATTTAAAATTGAATTTAGCAGCGAATCTTATGAAGAACGACCAGATTATTATAGAATGATGTTTTTACCAACTCTTAAAAATTATCATGACTTCGTTATGGTGTTAGAAAAGATGTTTGTTGACAATATAAATGTTGATACATTTAAAGTAAAAGGAGTTGGATTAAAAACAGTAAATCCTTATGATAAAAAAGGAAAAAAGGCAAGTATTAGAATGTTTAGTGAATGGTTAGATTTAAATATAATAAATGGAGATATGAAGCCTATTATTCAAGTACTCAAAGATATTAGAAAAGAAAGACAACTACCAGCTCATAAAATAATAGAAAATGAGTACTCAAAAGAATTTTATAAAAAACAGGATGAGTTAATAAAGAAGGTTTATAGATCTATGACTTGTATAAGAGCACTATTATCTAATCATCCAGTTAATAGAAGTATAAAAATTCCTAGCCATTTAAAAGAGCAGGAACATATAGTATTATATTAGAAACAAAGAATTTAAATAAGTTCTCTGTTTCTAATATAATACTACAACCTAATGGTACCAATGCAAAAGAGTTCTGGATAAAAAATAAATTTAAAGATAATGATACGATAGATAAGAGATTAAATTTGTATATTAGTGATGATATGATTTATAAATATTAAAATGAAAGCTATAGATATAAAACTAAACAATTCGTGTTTTATGTCTATAGCTTTTGCTATAATATAAATAGCAATAGATGTCTTAAAAGAATAGGCAAAAAATTATGGAGGGCAAGATGAGTGAATATACAGAAGTAGAAAGCCCATTTTTAACTCAACTTAAAAACTTAGGTTGGACGGTAATTGAACATTCAGATGGAGTAGTTCCTACTAATCCGAGTATAAGTTTAAGAGAAAACTTTAGAGAAATAGTTATAAAAAGTGAGTTTAAAAAGGCTATTAAATATATAAATAGATTAGAAGATAATAGAGAGTGGCTTACTGATAAGCAACTTAATGATTTATACAACGATTTAATAAATATAAACTATAAAAGCTTACAAGAAGCTAATAAAGCTATTACAGAATTATTAGTAAGTAGTAAGCCTAGAGTAGATAAAAATGAACTAACAGGTGAAGATAATGTGGCTGTAAAACTTATTGATTTTGATAATATTGAAAACAATAGTTTTGTAGCTATAAATCAGTACAGAGTAGATACAATAGGAACTGTTAAAAAATGTATAATTCCTGATATAGTTCTTTTTATAAATGGTATACCTGTAGTTGTAGTAGAGTGTAAGGTAGCATGTTCTTATGCTACCAACCCTATGGAAGAAGGTATAACTCAACTCCTAAGATATCAAAATAGAAGATTAAACACAGCAGGGAATGTAGAAAAAGAAGGAGAAGAACAACTTTTCTACTATAATCAATTTATGATATCTACTTATGGAGATGATGCAAGAGTAGGTACTATATCTTCTGGATATGATCATTTCTTACCATGGAAAAGTATTTATCCAAAGAAATACCAAGAATATGAATTACCATTAGGTAAGGAGCGTTCACAAGAAATATTAATACAAGGAATGTTAAATAAAGAAAATATAATAAAAATTATTCAAAACTTTATCATATACAAGCCAATTGATACAGATGGAAAAATAGAAATAAAAATTGTATGTAGATATCAGCAGTTTAGAGCAGTTTCAAAAACTATAGATAGATTATTAAATGGAAAAACGTATAAAGATAGAAGTGGTGTAATATGGCATACTCAGGGTTCTGGTAAATCATTGACTATGGTATTTTTAGTAAGGCAAATGAGAAATATAGAATCTCTAAAAGACTACAAAGTACTTATGGTAAATGATAGAACAGATTTAGAAGAACAATTAGCAGAAACTGCTAAGCTTACAGGTGAAACCATAGATATAGTTGAAAATAGTAGAGAATTAAAATCAAAATTATCGACTAATAGCTCAAATTTAACGTTAGTAATGATGCATAAATTTGGAGATAAAAGATTAAACCAAGATGATGAAGATACACTTATTTCTTTAGGTCTTCAAAAAGAAGATATTCTTCCACAGATAGAAGCATTAGGTGTTGTAAATAATTCAGATAGGATACTTATTCTTATAGATGAATCTCATAGAACTCAAAATAATCCATTTGGATTAGCAGGAAATCTCTTTAAGGCATTTCCTAATTCATCAAAAATTGCGTTTACAGGTACGCCATTAATCACTGGAAAGCATAAGAGAAAAACTACAGATATATTTGGTACATATATAGACACATACAAATCTAAAGACTCAGTAAGAGATGGAGCTACTTTACAAATTATGTATGTAGGTAGAAAAGACAAATTAGATTTATTAGACAAATCAGCATTTGACAGTGAATTTTCTGAAATCTTTAAAGATAAGAGTGAAGAAGAATTAAAAGAAATAAAGAAAAAATATGGAAGTTATAAAGATTTTTTAGAAAGTGATGATCATATAAAGACATTATCTTACAATATAATAGATCATTATACTAAAGAGATACTACCAAATGGATTTAAGGCTCAAGTTGTTTGTATTTCAAAAGTTGCTACAGCTAAGTATAAAAGATACTTGGATAAAGCTATTGAAGACAAAATAAAAGAACTTGATAAATGTGGACACTTATTAGATTATGAATTATTAAAAAAGCTTAAATTCATAAAAACAGCTGTTATAGTTTCTGATGGAGGAAATGATAAGCCTGATGTTATAAGATATTCAAAAGAATCTAAAGAATGTGATGCTATTGAAAATTTTAAAAAGAAGTTTGACTATGATAAACCTGAAACTGGTATAGCTATATTAATAGTATGTAGCAAGCTTTTAACAGGGTTTGATGCTCCAATAGAACAAGTAATGTACTTAGATAAAAAAATGAAAGAGCATAACTTATTCCAAGCAATAACAAGGGTAAATAGAACAGCTAAAGATAAGTATAAAGGCTATATTGTTGACTATGCTAACAATGCTGATTTAATTGCAGAGACATTAGCTATATATAGTGGTGACGATGATGATGAGGTGAAAAGTGCAATAGTTGATGTTAACTCAGAAAAGCCAGTATTAAATGATAGATATTTAAGGCTTGTTAACTTATTTAAAGAAAATGGTATAGGAGAAATAGAAGATTATATAACATATAAGATAACTGATTCAAACAAGCAGTATGAAATATTAGAAAAATGTATTGATGCTTGCGAAAATTTACAGACTAGAGCAAAGTTTGAAATTGATTATAAAATGTTTTTAATGAGTCTAGATGTATTAATTCATTTAGACATAGAAGAAAAGTATGTTCAAGCAATGAAGTCATTTGGGCATATTCAAGCTAGAATCAAACACAGATATAAGGATGATAGCATAAATCTTATGGGTGTAGGTGAAAAAATTAAAGACCTAATAAATAAACATGTTGAAAGTAAAGGAATTAGCAACAGAGTAAGGCCATTAGAATTATTTGATGTTGATTTCAAACAGAACTTAGAAAATCATAAATCAACAAAAGCTAAAGCAAGTGAAATGGAACATGCTACTAGAAAATATATTAATATTAATAGATCAATGGATCCAGCTTTATATCAAACTTTTAGTGAAAAACTAGATGAAATACTTAAAAAGTATGATGCAGATATAGAAACTAGATACAAAGAGCTTGAAAAGTTATTAGATGAAATACTAAAAGGAAGAAACGAAAATAGTGTAAGTGGTTTAGATTCTATCAAGGAAGCACCTTTTTATGATTTAATACTAAATATTGCTTTTAAAGATTCTAAACCAGAAGATGAAGAACAAATAAAATCTATTACAGTAGAGATAGTTAATACAATAATAGCTGAGATGAAAAAAATAACTTGGGGTAATCCTGTAGTAATTAAAAGAGTGAGCGGAGAAGTTGGTGATATTCTATTAGACTCTTGTGTAGATGAGTTAGAGGATAATGAGGATATATTAGTTTCTGAAATAATAAACTTGGCTAGAAAAAGATATGATTTAATGGTGAATTAAAATGCTGGTATATAAAGACATAAATTATGAATTAATAAGACGTAAAAGAAAAAGTAGTAGTTTAATAGTCGAAAATGATGGAACTGTAAAATTAATAGTTCCATTAGATACTTCAATAGAAGATATTGAGTGTGTATTAGAATCAAAGCGATACTGGATATACATAAAAAAAGCAGAATTTGAAGCTCTTAATCATTCAAAGGTAGATAGAAAGTTTGTAAACGGGCAAGGCTTTATGTATCTAGGGTCATCATACAGATTAGAGATTGTAGAAGATTTAGACGTAGATTTAAAGCTTTATAGAGGTAAGTTCTATTTGAAAAAATCTAAATTAGATAATGCAAGTGAAGTATTTAAATCTTTTTATAGAGAAAAAGGACTTAAAAAAATTATAGAGAGAATTAATTTGTACAAAAACATGATTGGTGTTGAACCTAAAAATATTAGAGTAATGGAATTACAAAATAGGTGGGGATCCTGTACAGAACATGGAAATCTAAATTTTAACTTTAAGTGTATGATGGCTCCTTTATCTGTAATTGATTATATTGTAGTTCATGAGCTAGCTCATATTAAGTATAATGATCATAGTCTGGATTTTTGGAATATAATTGATAAAGTAATACCAGACTATGAAAATAAAAAGAATTGGCTAAGGAAAAATGGAGCTAGTCTTGATATATAATTAAGGCTATTTATTACTTATAAATTTAAAAAAGCTTAGAAATGGATTTTAAAACATTTCTAAGCTTCTTTTTAGAATATATCCTTACAATATTTGATTACTTATCTTTAACGAATGTTACTACCTTTCCTTTAGAAGTACTTGTAGTTGAGTTTAAATTAATTTTATCTTTTTTTAATTCTTTAATTCTACGTTCCATTTCTGTATTTTGTTCATTCATTCGAGTAATAGTATTATCTTTGTTTTTGATTTGTTCTAATAAAATTTGATTTTCATATCTTAAAATCTCAGTATCAATATCTCTATTAATCATAAGTTCTAACTTTTGATTAAGTTTATTTATTTTCTCCTTTAATGCATCTATTTGGTAATAAGGGTTAAGTTCATTAACCTGAAGTGTTCTAAAGTTTATATAAGCCTTTAATTCCTTATTATTGTATAAGGTTTGTCTACTAATCTTAGCATCATCCGAAATAGAGCTTAGTGTAACCTTGTTACCTTTAAGTTCATCCACTAACTCAGAGTACTTTAATTCTCTGTTTGTAATAGCGGTTTCTATATTTAAAAGATGTTTTTTAGTTTTAGATTTAAGATTGTCATAATCTATTCCTAACTCATTAGAAATTGATTTTAATTGTTCTTCAATGTTAAGGGTTCTATGTTCATCCATTCGTCCATCTCCTTCTTAATTTCATCTAGTCTTTCTATAATAGGTATAAGGTTTTTGTGATTTTCTTTTATCCAATCTACACCTTTTTTATTGATTTCATCTTCTAGTTGTTCTATTTCTGGTTTTAAAGCATTTTTTATTGCGGATTGAAGTTTACCTAACTCTTTATTTGCCTGTCGAAGATAGCCTTCGGTTTGATTGTATTCTATTATCTTAATTAGAGTTTTACAATCGTTATAGGTTATATCAGCCATTATATATAGGTGGAAGTGATTAGGGCAAATTCCATATGCACAGTAGATTTTATCTGACTGGTCATCTACACGACAATCTCTGTTTTCAACAGATTTAATACACATTCCACCAGTTTTTTGCCTAATGGGTACTTTACCTTTCAAAATAGAAATAACTTTATCTATATCTTCGACAACTTTAAATTTACCATTCTTAATAAACTCATTTATTTTAAACATAAGAGCATCACTACCAGAGCCGAGAGGTTTTGTACCTTCTTCTACAATAACTCTTAGTATTGTATCAGCAAATTTACTATCCTGTTCAGATGAATCCTTATTTCTTACATAGTAATCAGTCATTTCCTCGGTTAAATGGTTCATGTATTTTTGTATAAATGCCAAAGGAACACCTTTATGGTAAAGATATGTACAAAGGTGGACTCTAAATTGATGGCTTGTAGGATATGAAATGATATCGTCATCATCAGAGTAGCCATCATAAAGTTTCTTAGAGAAAGAGTACTTTTCTTTTAATTCACCGATGCTAATAGTTTTTAATTCTGGGTAATCATCTTCTACATTAACTGCTCCTATATCATATCCAAATTCAGTAATCATACGTAACATATTCTTAGAAAAAACTTCTGGCTTCATAGGCATAGTTTTTGAACTTGAAGGACAGAAAAGATAATCTGTTTTTAATTTTTCACGAGACTTTTCAAATACGTCTTCTAAAATTTTGTAAGCCTCATATCCTAATTGGTTTACGACTGTGAAACCTTGTTCGTATAAATCTTTTTTTATTATTGTAAATTCTAAAAAATGAGAGGCATTATCAAAATCTGAAATATGAGTTTTAGATAATGCATTCACTTTTAAAGATAGCATCTGACGTATTCTAAGTCCAGTTTGGCTCATTAAGATAATAAGGGCGGCGTATCCTCTTATTTTACCATCTAAATCTTTATCTCTCATTATACTCATAAGAGTGCTAAGGAGGCTATCGAAATAGGCATCAGGTATATTGTTATGCTTATTTTCCTCTGTGCACTCTGAGGCTAAACTTGATAATTTATTTGATGCTTTATCTAATCTTTTTAATATATTAGACATATCAGTATTAGTCATATTAGAATTATAAAATGATATAAAATTTCGGATATCTCTTACATATATCTGCATGGTAGAATACTTATTATTTTTATCATTACTTAAATAACTAATATAATCTGATATTATACCCAAATCTATACATTCTAATGATTTAATGTATTTATCATTTAAATATATTAAAAACAGTCTTATAGATTTAAAAGAATGGTGTATCGAGTGTATTTTCTTATTTTTTTTACGTAGTGTAATGCTCCAATAGATATAAAACTTCAATTCATCTTTAAAATTATTTGGCACGTTCTCAAAATTAAAAAGATCAATTTGACTTCGCTCGATATCATTAATTGCTAAAGGAGATAAATCCCAAGAATCGCTTGAAAAAATTACATTTAATTTTTTTAAAGGGAGTATATCTAAATCCTTAATATCTTTACATATTCTTAAAAACTCACTAACAGTATTTTCAGTCTGAATGAATTTTTCGTCTGTATATTCTACGAAATTAACTAATTGATTTGCTGTAATTTTCAAAAATACCACCTCCTAGATGTAATCTTATTTAAAGTTTCAACTTTTGTTTAAGTTCATATAATTTTGCTAAATATGCTGCATAAAGTCCTTTTATAGCCTTTATATGGTCTTTTTCGTGTTCGATAGTTTCATTTTCTATTGCGATATCAAGTTGTTGTAATTTTTTTTGGTAGAATGGTATTCTATCCAGTGTAACTATAAAAAACTTACACATAGGGCACCCTATATCTTCATGAATACGACATTCCTTTTCTCTACAAAAACCACATCCATCGTCCATCATTTCATCCTTGCTAAAAGATGAACTATCAGTAGTTTCTAGTATTTGACCTTTAAGGTCTACGTTACCTATAATAATACCGTATGTTGCTTCAACAAATAACTTAGATTCTAGAGCATCATAGTAATGTTTAAGTTTTATTGAACGCTTACCTCTAACTAATAGTTCTGTTTCTTGGTGGCTTAGACCATTCTCTTGTGCATAATCAAAGGCTCTTGTTATACTTGTATCTCTAAGGTTTTCTGCTGTATATATGGGCAGTCCTATATTATTACATTCATGTTTTAAAAAAGTATTAAAAACGTTAGCAGAAATTGGCATAGTTACTTTTAGATTACCCCTTTGCATATCATATAAAAAAACAAAGTTTTCATACTCTTTAGGTGATTTATCTCTTAAGTTCTTAGTTTTTTCTATTGCATTTTCTAAGTATCTATAAGCATACTTGCTTATATTTTCTTTAACTTTTTCTTTATTAGATGTTTTAGTTATAGCCTCGATGTAATATTGACCTTTTTTCATAGCCTCTTTAATTGAATCTGTAGTTATTGATAATAAATAATTTATTCTAAAATTTGTATCTAATGCAAGTCGAAATATTGTATAGTAAACATAATAAGTATCGCTAGTATATGAAAGTTCTAATAAATGCTTATCTAATTTTTTAAGTTCATTTTCTGGTATACTTTTACTGCCTGATGGAGTATGAGTGCCACCATGAACTAAAAAATCAAACACTGCAAGTTCAACTTCAAAATAGTTCTTTTTTAGAAAATTTCTAATAGATAATATTTTATCGTTATATACATGAAGGCTATCTTTATCTGAAATATAACCTAAGTATGATACTATTTCTGCGGCAGTAATTTTGTTATAATCACTATTATTTTTTTTATTTATATTTAAAGTTTTATGTTCATATATAAAATTTAAAAATTCAATAATGTAATAAAAAATAGTAACTCTAGTAGGTAATGTATGAGTAGAGGTCCAAATAAAATCTTTTGCAAATGGTATATACTCAGCATAGTTTATTTTAGTAAAATTGAATGCTAAATAGTTTGTGACATTTATTTTAGTAGTGAATTTTTCTTGACCGTTAGGTCTAACTTTCCATCTATCATTTGCTGGGAATGATTCTATTGGGTTAATATCTACTAATCTAAATCCATCATTATATTGATTTATAAATCTTGAATCAGTTGTCATCCAAAGTATATCAACAGGATCGGTGGGTTTAAATATATCCTCATATATTGAGTGAATATAAATGTAAAATTTAATTAATGCTTTTAATTCTGCTTTATTTTCTTTATAAAAATCAAATTGCTTTTCAAATACTTTATAGTTGAAATCCGTAATATGTTTAAAATTAGAAAATTTATCATAGCTTTCATAAAATTTTCTAGCAAAATCATAGTTATTATAAAGTCTTCTACTGCTAAATAAATCAGACTTATAAAATCCATCTAATAATTCAACTAAGAAACAATTATCTAACTTTGTATCTATTATTAATGGATGTTCTACTTT
>NZ_JANKBY010000509.1:0-1759 GCF_024621905.1 Terrisporobacter muris | reverse complement strand
AGAAAGATTGAGTGGTTGAAAAAAATATCTGCCATTGATGTTGATGATTATGTAGATACAAGATGGTGGAGAAGAAAAATATGGTTTAATGGTAGAGAGAGAGTTTCATTTAAATACAGAATTTACAATATAATTATTTCTTCATTTACACTATTCATATCAACACTAGCTTTTGTTTTATTATTTATGGGTAAATCCTTATTTAATATTTTCTTTTTATACTTTATAATAAAGCATTTTACTATAATCATAGAGTCAGTATTTGGATTATATACAGTAACTACAGGAAAATGTACAGGTGTAATAGAAAAAACTAAGCACAGAAATAGAAGGGGAAGTATAGATTTATCAGATATTCCATCAAGCTATACAAGAAAAAGAATATATTATGAACTAACTTTAACTGATTTTAATCACAAAAGAGAAATCAAAATTATATCAGAGGATAGTTGCGGACTTTCTGAAATGGACACAATGGAAGTAGTTCATGGTATTTTTTCAAAAAGCCCTATTACTGTAAATATGATATCTGCACGAAGAATAAATAATAAGAAGATTTTATTTAGTTTTATCACAAGATTTGCGGTTGTAGCTTTGATATTTTATAGGGGATATATTTTAGTTAAAGATTATGCAGAATATAATAGTAGTTATGTTTTCAACGAAGATTATAACTACGAAGAAGACGACCCTTATTTAAATGATCAAAAGGAAAATAATATTGTAGAAACTCTTCCTAAAGATGAAAAATATTATGAGAAAGTAATTAATATTAACGAAGAAAAAAGCAGTGACAATGTGAATATTAAAATAGAAAAACTATATTTAGATAAAAATAATTCAAAGTTACAATTTGAAATGGAAAATAAAAGTGATGTGCCTCTAGTTTTAAATGTACCTTATGAAACACATATATTTGATACAAATAATAATAAAAACTCCAATATACTTATGCCAGGAGAATCTTATTATATAGAAATGGATATTTTTCAAAAATATGAGGATTTCAAAACTTTGAATGTAAAACTTGAGTACACTTTATCTCATTATGTATTCCAAGAATACGGAGATTTTTTCTATTATCTATATTATCCTCTAAATGTGGTGGACTGCAGTAGTAATATAACTTTAGACTTACAAAACGGTAAATGCAATATAGACATAAGTGAGTATGGAGAGTTTTATGGGGTTTCACAAAATATTACACAGTTTACTCAATAATTAAAGTGAAAAATCCATCTTAATGAAAAGATGGATTTTTTAGTATATTAAATTAAAAATAAATAAGCTAAAGGTGTTATTATAAGAAGTCCTAAAACATTATAGAAAGTAAATGCTTTTAAATATTTATCATTAACTCCTTCAAACTCACTACTATAAATTTTGTAAGAAATAACACTGGCAAGAGAAGCGATTAAAGTCCCCATACCACCAATATTTGCGCCTAGGAGTAAAGCTTTTACATGATCTGTAAATCCAGATAAAAGCATAGTAGCAGGAACATTACTAATAACTTGACTTGATAAAATAGAAGTTATAAAAGTGGATTTTCCACTTCTAAGTAGGCTTTCCATAAAAGTTTCAACACTATCTAAAGTAGAAATATTTCCCACAAATATGAAAAAACCTATAAAAGTAATTAACAAAGAAAAATCTACCTGAGAAAATAACTTCTTATTTAAAACTAAAACAGTTAAAACTGTTATTACAAAAGTAAGCTTATAATCAATTAAATGAAACACAGATAATAAAATTATTA
>NZ_JANKBY010000508.1:0-1695 GCF_024621905.1 Terrisporobacter muris | reverse complement strand
TATAATATGCTTAATAAGAGTGTTATAATACTAATTTGTATGCTTAAATATCTTTGAAAAATATATGTAGTTATACAGGTTTCTAGCTGTGTATTTTGTGAATTTTAATAATATGCTAGGTGTATCTCAATTATAAAGACATAAAATAAGTAGTTTCATACGAAAATATTAAAAAGATTGAAATTTCAACAATTATAAATATGAATTATAACTGTATGTCAGTAGTAAGTCAGTATTTTTTTACTTTTTTTCTAAGTTTTGTGGTAAAATATATTTATAAATATTTAAGGCAATATATGAGGAGCGTTATAAAATGAGCATAGTTTTTTTAAGAAAAAGAAGCAAAAATTACATAGTTTATTTAGAGTATTTAGATAAAGAAACAAATAAAAAGAAACAAAAAAATATGGGTTCTTATCCATTAAAAAGAGATGCAACTAGAAGATTAAATGAAATAAAAGAAGAGATTTATAAGGAAGAATTATTACTTCCTAACGAGATGATTATGGAAGATTTCATCATAGATTTTCTAGAAAAATATAAGACAAATTTATCAATCACTACTTACAATGTTTACATGAGGACTTGTAAAAAATATATAATCCCTCTTCTTGGAGATATAAAATTATCTGATATTAGACCTATACATATACAAAATTACGTGGATGATTTAGTAGGTTTATTATCACCAAAGACCATAAAAATACATTTAAACATTCTTAATTTAGCATTCAAAAGAGCTTACAGATTAAAGTTGATTAAAGAAAATGTTGTTCAATACATAGAAGTTCCAAAGAGCAAAAAGTTTAAAAATGAGATTTATAATTCAGAAGATATGAGACTTTTATTAGAAAAAAGTAAAGGTACTTCTCTAGAATTGCCTATAGTTATAGCTAGTGGTTTAGGACTGAGAATATCAGAAATATTAGGTCTTACTTGGAACAACATAGATTTCAATGATTATACTATTACAGTAGATAAAATAACTGTTCGAGATGGCGGCAAAGTTATATTAAAAGACCCTAAAACAGAATCATCTGTTAGAACTATTACAGCCCCAAAAGAGATAATATCCATGTTGAAACAACTTAAAAAAGATAGATTATCAGCTAAATTAAGAGGAGAAAAATCACATAGAGAGCTTATCTTTTATGACAAAAACCTAGAGCCCATAGCTCCAGATGTAATAAGCAAGAAGTTCAAATACTTCTTAGAAGTTAATAATTTAAAACATATAAGATTTCATGATTTACGTCACTCCCATGTTACTATGTTGATAGAGGCTAAAGTTCCTATAAAAGTTATTTCTGAAAGGGTTGGACATTCAAGTGTAAATACAACTCTTAATATTTATTCTCATGCACTTAAGGAAATGGATCAAGAAGCTTCAGAAAAGATTTCTAATACTTTATTCAATGGAGATAGAAAAATGGGTTAGTTTATAGATGCAAAAATAATTTTTAAGTGATCGGAAAATCTAACGATTTTAATTGAGTTTTAAAGGTGTTGAAATATTGTTTTTATATAAATAGTCGTTAAAGAAGTAAATTTCTCTTAGATTTGATTTAAATAGATATTCTAGTAAAATATAATATGAATGAATAATTAACAGAAGAAAAAGTTACCATAATAATATTATGATAACTTTTGTTTTGTATATCATGAAATTATTAAAAGAAAATTACTTTGAGTAAG
>NZ_JANKBY010000507.1:0-1774 GCF_024621905.1 Terrisporobacter muris | reverse complement strand
ATAGAGGTAATTTATTATTCTAATAAATAAAGGGGATTGTTTCATGAATAAAATTAAATTAGCTATAATTGGAGCGGGTGTAAGAGGTAGGTACACTTATGGGGAATTTATAAAAAATAATAATGATATATGTGAAGTTGTACAAGTTGTAGAGACAAAAATAGGAAGAAGAAAAAAATTTAAAGAAATATTTAATTTATCTGAAGATAGAGTATTTGGAAATATAAAAGATTTTTTTGAAAAGGAAAAAATAGCAGATGCAGTTATAGTATGTAGTGATGATAATACCCATTTTTCAATAGCTACTGCTGCTTTAGACAAGGGTTATGATGTTTTAGTAGAAGGCCCTGTGGCTAATAACTTAGACAAATTATTTCATTTAAAAGATGTATGTGAAAATAATAAAGATAGAATTTTTATGGCTTCAATGCCTTATAGATATTCAAATGTATTCTTGAAGCTTAGAGAAATAATAGAAAGTAATGAAATGGGAAATTTAATTAACATTAATTATAATTCATATATAGGATATGAAAAGTTCGTACATAACTTTGTAAGAGGGAATTGGAGGCTAGATAATGACACAGCACCACTTCTTTTAACAAATAGTTGTTACGATTTGGATATGCTTGAATTTCTAACAAATTCTAAGTGTGAAAAGATTTCTGTCTTTGGTAGATTAAATCACTTTACAAGAGAAAATCTACAATTAAATATGAGCCAATTATGCACAAGATGTAGTAAGGATAAAGAATGTCCTTATTGCGCTGAGAAGATTTATCTTAGTAATAAAGAAATAAGTAGAGGGATACATATAAATCCAACCAAAGAAAATTTGAAGTCTATATTAAAAGAAGGACAGTATGGACAATGTGTATACTCTTGTGATAATAATGTTTCTGATAATTTAATTAGCGTATTAAAGTTTAAAAATAATATTACAGCTACGCTTAATATCACTGCATTCACAAAAGAAGAAGATAGAAATATAAGACTTATGTTTACACATGGAGAAGTTTATACAAGTTTAAAAGAAAACACTATATATATTAAAAAATTCATAGATAATAAGGACATAGTAATAAAACTTGAGAAAGATAACAGTAATGAAAAAATGATAAAAGATTTTATAAGTGAAATAAAAAATAGGGATATTAATAATTTAAATTCAAGTGTTCTTTCAACTATAAGTAGCCATGCTACAGCATTTGCAGGTGAATTTGCAAGTGTAAGTGAAGTAGTAGTAGATGTAGATGAGTTTTGGAACGAATCTTGTGAAATGACTAAGGTAATTGAAAAATTACTATTTTAAGTTTAAGTAAAAAAATCGCTTCGCTTATGCGAAGCGATTTTTTATATTTTGCTTAGAAGTAACATATCAGAATACATATCTAACAAATAATAAAGTAAAACAAATAGAATTTGATTAGCAGGGCTTATACTTATGCCTTCCATAAAAAAATCTACAATTCCAACAACTAAAGAAGAAAAAGATGTATATAAAATAAAATCTATGGCTCTTTGTTGAAACCTAGAAATATTACTTTTAGTTTTAAAAAGACCGATTAGAATAGAAGTATAGTAATCAGCAGGAATAAGCATAACGTAACAAATTATTAAAAAGATTATAACACTAATATAGGAATCGTATGTAAATCCTAAAAAAGATAAAAAACCTATGCCAACGACAGTATATATGATTGCCTCAAATACTAACATGGTAACCATATATATAATAAAGGACAGCACTGTAAACTTTAATACTATTTTTTCT
>NZ_JANKBY010000506.1:0-1778 GCF_024621905.1 Terrisporobacter muris | reverse complement strand
AGATCAGGGTGCTGTATACACATGTCCAAACTTTCAAAATTTTGTTAAACAAAATGGGATAACTATGAGCATGTCTAGAAAAGGTAACTGCCATGATAATGCTGCTATGGGCAAAGTTAATTTTTATTTTAATCACAAGTTATAAACGGTATAAAAAATCTGCTTCTACTCTAAAAAGTCCCTTATCATGTAAAATCACATATCAAGGGACTTCTAAATTTATTTAATTTAAAATTCTATGCAGTTACTTCATTTGAATCAGATTTAGCATTTGAACCTTTTGACTTAACAAAGAATCCTATTACTGATGCAATAAGTACCGGTACTATCCAATTAAATCCTAATGAATCTAATGGAAAACTATGTATTAGAGGAACTTTCACTCCAAAACTACCCATTATATTTAATATACTCATAAATAATGCTGTATATGTTGCAAATTTAAATACATTATCATTTTTTATAAATTGTCCTAATAAAGTATACACTACTAGCACTATTGTTGGTGGATATATTACTGTTAGTATTGGAGCTGAAAATTTAATTATTGAATCAACTCCGAAATTAGAAACTACTAAACTGAATAAACATACTCCTGTTACTATTGCTTCATATTTTATCTTATCATTTGAAAGCTTTGAGAAATATTGACCAGTTGCTGATGTTAAACCTATTGCTGTTGTTAAACATGCAAGTGTTACTATTAATCCTAATATAACTTTACCTGGGAATCCTAATAACATATCTGTTATAGAAACTATTAATCCAGCTTGTGATACATTTGAATCAAACATAGTTGATACTGTTGCTCCAAGGTATGTAAGTCCACCATAAACTATGAATAATCCTGCTCCTGCTATTAATCCTGCTTTAAATGTTATACTTATTTTTTCTTCTTGTTTTGTGTATCCTTTGTTAGCTATACTTGTGAATATTACAGCTGATAAAGATACTGCTCCTAGAGCATCCAATGTTTGATACCCTTGAAATATTCCTTCTGAGAATACGCCATCTATTGTTGCTGGCTCTATACGTCCTAAAGGATTAACTACTCCCATACCTATTAATACTAATAATGAAATTAAAAGTGCTGGTGTCAGATAAGATCCTATTATATCAACAACCTTTGATGGTCTTATAGTTAGTAATAATGTCACGCCGAAGAATATTATTGAGAATATTATTGAGTTAAAGCCACTAAATATTGGTTGAATACCCATTTCAAATGTTGTTGCTGCAGTTCTTGGTATGGCAAGAAGTGGTCCTATACAAATCATTATTGCACATGCTAAGACAATCGATATTTTATGCCCAGCTCGTGAAAATATTTTCCCAACCTCTCCATTACATCTTGCTATTGCAAGTATAGCCAATAGAGATAAACCTACATCTGCTAGTATAAATCCTGTAAATCCAGTTAACCAACTACTTCCAGTTATCAGTCCTAAAAATGGTGGGAAGATTAAATTCCCTGCCCCGAAAAACATTGCAAACAATGCAAAACCTGTTATTATAATATCTTTATTCGTTTTTTTCATTGTGACCTCCTGATTCCCCCTAAATATTTTGTTCTATACCTGGATTATATACGACATATATTTGAATAGTCAATAAAATTATAATTTTCTGTATATTCAAATTATAATAGCCATAAAATATTATTTCCTTCCTCTAATACTTCATAGCTTCCTACTTTTATTTTTTCATAAGAGCCTTTATCTATATAATATGAATTACCTCTAGGATATCTTATAGCCACAGGACCATCTATATCTGCA
>NZ_JANKBY010000505.1:0-1783 GCF_024621905.1 Terrisporobacter muris | reverse complement strand
AATAACATACATAGATATTTTATATCTCTTATTGTATTATTTATACAGAATTTCTCTATATCATCAATTATGTTTTTATCTAATTTATTTTTTAAATTATTATAATATTTAACTATAGTATCAACTATTTTCTTTAGCTTTATAATCGATAATTCACAACCATTTTCACATCTATTTCTTAAATATTTATATTCAATTGCTATTGTTACATCATTAAAAAAGTTTCCATACCCTTTAATCATAACATTTATCTACCTTCATATTAAAACTTTCTCATTATATTCCCCCTATAGTTATTAATTTTTATATGTAAAAACTATCACATAATTCTCTTTATAAAATACTATTGCTGTTAATCCAGCATCAAATTTTAATTCTTTTACTGATATTTCAATTATTCTATCATTTAATTTTATTTCCACATTATCTGAATCATTTATCAATATATCTTTTAGATCATGTACTGTCCTTTTATAATCCTCTGATATTTTAGTTCTAACATTCTGTTAAATATAACCTTGTGAGCTTCATTGTAAAAAACATCACTAGGTAAGCTTTCAACTTCATGTATTACATTCTTATCAAGCAATATAGCTCCTAATATTGACTGTTCTGCATGTGTATCATATATATTATTCACTTATAATCACTCTCCACCTATTTTAAAATCTAATACTTTCCCCTTAGGTTCTTCTGCTGGATAATGTGATGCTTCTTTGAAATTTTCATCTAAATAATCCACATATCCACCATTAAAGAATGTACTTCCACGCTGTATGTACTGTTTATTTTTACCTTCTACTTCTTTTGAATATCTTTCTACACTTCTCCTTAATTCTTATAATGAATATTCTTCTAGAAGTTTTAGTATCTTCTTATAAGCCTCTTGTTTTCCTTTTTTATTAGTATAGAGTTTCCATAATTCATCACATTGTGATGAATATATATTATTCTTATCATTCTTGTTAGTTGTTAGTTGCTTGTTAGTCGCCTGTTTATTAGCTTGTTGTTTTTTCTCACTAATTTGATAAAGTTACCAATTTTCAATAGTTATAAGCCTATTTGGGTTTGTTGATTTATTTGTTAAAAATCCATTCTTTTCTAATTTTAACAAGCAAGTTCTAATATTTTAGATTGAAACATCTTTAGCACATTCTTTTTTTATACTCTCCAAAGATGTTATCATTTGCCCCGGCTATTATCTTTTGACATCCAACTAATTCTTCTCCATACATGTTAAGATATTCTTCTCTTTTTTTCTGAATTATATAAATCAATAAAATCATCCAAAATGAAGCTTTGATAACTATTTACTTCTTTACTTACTGAACCATGATATATTTCCTTTAAATAAATTATTAAATTTATTCTCTCAGATCTTATATGTACCTAATGGTAATATACATTCGTCTTGTAAAAACTTTAGAAATTTATGAAAAAAATAATTAATTACTAATTTTTGCTCTTAGTTCTTCCTTGCAAACAACTACTATCCAAAAGTCATGTGAATACAAAATAGAGCTAATATATCTACTTTAATAATTACAATATCAAAATTAAATGAACTATTTTATGTAAATTACTATTTTATATAAAATTTTTTGAAACTGAATTTATAAGCTATACGGTAAAATAAGTTTTAATACAAAATTGATGATGTATAAAAAGCATAAAAATAGGATAGATCAAATTTGATCTATCCTATTTTTATATTTAATGAATTTTGGTTTTCTACAAACATTTGTTTTGATTTTACTTGAGCAAATAAGTTTAATCCATATCC
>NZ_JANKBY010000504.1:0-1786 GCF_024621905.1 Terrisporobacter muris | reverse complement strand
TCAGTTTTGTGAGGGGTTATCAAAAATTAGAATAGATGGTAAATATGGATTTTTTAATACCAATTTAGAAGTTGAAATAAAGCCTATGTATAGAGCGGCTTTAAACTTTAATGAAGAGCTTTGTGGAAAAAAGCATTAGGAACTAATGAAGAAGTACTAGCTTTAGCTCAAGATGCTGAAAAAATAGATTTAGAAGGAAAAACTATGATTCCAGGATTTATAGATCCTCACGGACATATAGCAGCTATAGCTCAAACTCTATTATTAGTTCAACTTGGAGATGCTATTTCAGTAGAAGAAATAAAATCAAGAATAAGAAACTATATAGCAAACACAAAATTACCTGAAGGTGCTTGGGTAATAGGGTTTGGATATGATAATACTAAATTTGAAGATAAACAACATCCAACTAAATTTGATTTAGATGATGTAAGTACAGAAATAGGAATATATTGTACACATGCATCAGGACATTTAGCAGTCACTAACTCATTTGGACTAGAAGCATATGGTTATGCTGGAGAAGATTATGTAGTACCAGAAGGTGGAGTTGTACAAACTGTAAGTCCTGATTCAAGAGAAGCTAATGGTATATTAGAAGAAAATGCAATTATGGCAGAGGATAAAAAAGGTATAGTTCCTGCACCTAAGTTTGAACAAGTTTTAGATAGTTTAGTTAGAGCTCAAGACTTATATGCTGAACTTGGAATTACAACTGCTCAAGATGCAAGTTTAGACCCAGGATATGATCAGATGTTAACAGTAGCAGGTCAAATGGGTAAATTAAAAATACATATATTAGGATATGCATTAATGCCTTTCACTGAACAATTAATGAAGACAAATGAAGGAACTCCTAAAAGAGACTACGTTAACCACTATAAAGTTGGTGGAGGAAAGGCTTTCTTAGATGGTTCTCCACAAGGAAAAACTGCATGGTTAACAAAGCCATACTATGAAGCTCCAGAAGGTGAATCTGCTGATTACCTTGGATATCCTACTCAAACTGATGAAGATATGGTAGCATACTACAAAATGTGTATAGAAAATAACTGGCAAGTTCATACTCATTCAAATGGAGATGCAGCAATAGATCAATTCTTCAGATGTTATAAAAAAGCTTTAGAATTAACAGGAAATACAACTGCTACAACAGACTTAAGACCTGTATTAGTTCACTGCCAAGCTATAAGAAAAGATCAATTAGAGCGTATGGCTAAATTAGGAGCTGAACCAACATTCTTCAATGACCATGTTTGGTTCTGGGGAGATTATCACTATGAATCAGTATTTGGACCAGAAAGAGCTCAAAACATATCTCCGCTTGGTTGGGCAAAAGAAGAAGGATTAAAGTTTACACTACACCAAGATCCACCAGTAAAAATGCCAGATCAAATATTAGGTATGCATAATGCTGTAAATAGAAAAACTCAAAGTGGAAGAGTACTTGGGCAGCAACATAAAATAAGTGCTATGGATGCTTTAAAAGCAGTAACTATAAATGGTGCTTACGGATATTTTGAAGAAGATATAAAAGGTAGCTTAGAAGTAGGAAAATATGCTGATATGGTTATATTAGATAAAAACCCACTTGAAGTACCAAGTGAAGAAATAAAAAATATAAAAGTTCTTGAAACAATAAAAGAAGGTAAGACTATATTTAAAAAATAATCAAGATAATAAATTAAAAATACTTTAGTAAAAAGAGTTGTTATATAATAAAAAATTATTATGCAACAACTCTTTTTTTAATGTAAAATTAAGGATTGTTCATATAAATATTTAC
>NZ_JANKBY010000503.1:0-1788 GCF_024621905.1 Terrisporobacter muris | reverse complement strand
AGCAATTTAATTAACTCAATTAGCTTTTATACTTTATTCAAAAACTATATAAAATCTAAAGGTCTTATAATAATAAAAAAGTACATGAATAATTCATGTACTTTTTGTTTAATTATATTGTAATTGGAGCTCCAGGTCCTAATGGTAATCCTGTAATCATCCATATTGCAAGTAAAAGTATCCATCCTATTAAGAATATTGCTGAATATGGAACCATTGTTGAAATTATAGTTCCTATACCTGCTTTTTTATCATATTTTTGTGCAAATACAACTATCATAGCAAAGTATGCCATAAGTGGAGATATTATATTAGTTGTTGAATCTCCTATTCTGTATGCAACTTGAGTAAGCTCTGGTGATATACCAACCTTCATAAACATTGGCAAGAATACTGGTGCAAGTATTGCCCATTTTGCTGAAGCTGATCCCATAAATAGGTTTATAAATCCAGTAAATAAAACAAATAATATCATTAATACTGTAGAATTAACATTTAAAGTTTCTAAAAGAGCTGCTCCTTTTAAAGCTAATATAGTACCTAAGTTAGTATATGAGAAGTAACTTACAAATTGTGCTGCTACAAAAGATAGTGCTATATATCCACCCATAGATTTCATAGCGTTTTCTAATTCACGACAAACATCTTTTTCATTATTAAATACTCCAGCAACTTTACCAAATACTAATGATGGCACTAAAAATATAATCGTTAATATTGGCACAAACCCATTCATTAATGGTGAATGATCTATTATACTTCCAGTCTCCGCATTTCTAAGTATACCATTTTCTGGTACAGTTAAAGCTACTACTATTCCAACTAACACTAAAAATGATATATTAGCATATTTTAATGCTTTCTTTTCTTTATCACTTAAGTTCCCTAAAGAATCATCATTTTTTACGTCTTTTTCTAATGAAGATTTAGATAATCTTGGCTCAACTATTTTATCAGTTACAAACCACCCAAGTATTGTGATTAAGAATGTAGATACAAACATGAAGAATAAGTTAGCTGTAGGTGCTACTACGTAATTTGGATCTATCATTTTTGCTGCTTCTGTTGAAAGTCCTGCAAGCATTGGATCTATTGTTCCAACTATTAAGTTCGCACTAAACCCTCCAGATACCCCTGCAAATCCCGCTGCAAGACCAGCTAATGGGTGTCTACCAAATGACATAAATATTAAAGCTCCCAGCGGAACTAATACAACATATCCTGCATCTGAAGCTATATTTGACATAACTCCAAGGAAAACAACCATAGGCGTAACAAGCATAGCTGGTGTTATTTGAACTGTTCTCTTAAGAAGCGCTGATATATATCCACTTCCCTCTGCTACTCCTATTCCAAACATGGCAACAAGAACCATTCCAAGTGGTGCAAAAGTAACAAAATTATTAACTGCATTCTCTAGCATATAGACTATACCTTCTCTTGAAAGTAAGTTTACAGCAGTAATCGTTTGCTGAGAAATTGTGTTAGTAGTTCTGTCTATTAATTCCCCCGTCGCTGAAACTCCCATTATAGAGCATATAGCAGATATAATCATTATTGCCACACAGAAAAGTCCAAATAATGTTATTGGATGAGGTAACTTATTTCCAACTCTTTCAATCATATCAAGGTTTCTTTGGAAAAAGCTTTTCTTTTCTTTTTTCAATTGTGTATTACTTGTAATTGTACTCATAATATATTCCTCCTTTATTTTTAAGTTTGATTTATTTTATATTAATTTGTACTTTTATGTCAAATTTTGCACTTTTATTTTATTTTAATCTTTAA
>NZ_JANKBY010000502.1:0-1813 GCF_024621905.1 Terrisporobacter muris | reverse complement strand
ATTTTAACTTAAAATATTTGTAAAAAAAGAACAAGTTAACATATGTCAACTTGTTCTTTTTATTAATAAACTATTTTTCAACAGCATACATTTTCTTTAATTGAGCTTGTATATCTTTATTTTCTAAATACTCTTCTAAAGTAGTTTTTCTATCCATTATTCCACCAGGAGTAATTTCTATTATTCTATTAGCAAGAGTTTGTATCATCTCGTGGTCATGAGAACTAAATAACATAACTCCAGAGAATTTTTCTAAACCTTTATTTACAGAAGTTATAGATTCTAAGTCTAAGTGGTTAGTTGGATCATCTAAAACTAGTACGTTTGAGTTTGAAAGCATAAGTTTAGATAGCATGCATCTAACTTTTTCTCCTCCTGATAAAACGTGAGCTTGTTTTAGAGCTTCTTCACCACTAAATAACATTCTACCTAAGAATCCTCTTATGAATGATTCAGATTTTTCTTCTGAGAATTGTCTTAACCAGTCAACTAATGAGTATTCGCATCCTTCAAAGAATTCATTGTGGTTCTTTGGAAGATAAGATTGAGAAGTAGTTACACCCCATTTGAATGTACCAGAATCTGCAGTGTCTTCTCCCATTAATATATTAAATAAAGTAGTTATAGCTATTTCATCTCCCATGAAAGCAACTTTATCTTCTTTATCAAGTCTGAAACTTACATTATCAAGAACTTTAACACCATCAACAGTTTTAGTTAATCCTTCAACTTCAAGAACCTCGTTTCCTATTTCTCTTTCTGGAGTAAATCCAACATATGGATATCTTCTTCTTGATGGTTGTATGTCTTCAACTTGTAATTTATCTAATTGTTTCTTTCTTGATGTAGCTTGCTTTGCTTTAGAAGCATTTGAGCTAAATCTTGCAATGAACTCTTTTAATTGAGCTATTTTTTCTTCAGTCTTTTTATTTTGGTCTTTTTGTAATTGTAATGCTAATTGACTTGATTCATACCAGAAGTCGTAGTTACCTACGTACATTTGTATTTTACCAAAGTCAACGTCAACTATATTTGTACATATTTGGTTTAAGAAGTGTCTATCATGTGATACAACTATAACGATAGAATCTTCTAAGTCCATTATAAAGTTGTTTAACCAATTTATAGATTGGAAGTCTAAGTGGTTAGTAGGCTCATCTAGTAATAGTATTTCTGGCTTACCAAATAAAGCTTTAGCTAATAATACCTTAACTTTTTCTCCACCTTCTAATTCTTTTAATTGTTTGTAATGTAAGTCTTTATCTATTCCAAGACCCATTAATATTTTTTCTGCATTAGTTTCTGCATCCCATCCATCAAGTTCAGCAAACTCTCCTTCAAGTTCTGCAGCTTTTATACCATCTTCTTCAGAGAAATCTTCTTTCATGTATAAAGCATCTTTCTCTTTCATTATTTGGTATAATCTTTCATGTCCCATTATAACAACGTCTAAAACAGTTTCTTCGTCGTATCTGAAGTGGTCCTGTCTTAAAACAGACATTCTTTCTTTTTCTGTTATACTAACAGATCCTGTATTTGGTTCTATATCACCAGCTAATATTTTAAGGAATGTAGTTTTCCCTGCACCATTAGCCCCTATTATTCCGTAACAATTTCCTTTAGTAAATTTTAAATTAACATCTTTATATAATTCTTTATCTCCGAATCTAAGTCCAACGTTAGTAACTTGTAACATATATATCAATCCTTTCTCTTAATGTCATTTATAAAACACAACATTTTAATCTTATAATAAATATTCACTTTAGTCAATAAGACAGTAACTATAATATACAATATTTTTTAACTATTA
>NZ_JANKBY010000501.1:0-1821 GCF_024621905.1 Terrisporobacter muris | reverse complement strand
ATGCAAATTAAAATATGTCAAAATACAATGATATTTGGATTTGAAAAATAATTCAGAAAATTTTGAGAAGATTGAAAATAATTAGAGGAAATTTGGAGTAAACATAGAATTAATCTAAATAAGAGTATAAAGGTATGTGTTTTTGCATTCTTTTCAGTTATAAAACAGGGTGCTATAAATATAATTTAATATATATCTTTTACTCATAGGTATATTAATTTTTTTAGGGACAAATTTTATTATTAGGAGGGATTTTATGGAAAACGTAGTTAACGCAGTCAATAACATCATATGGAGCAATTGGCTAGTATATTTATGTCTAGGTGCTGGAGTTTATTTTTCTCTTAGAACTAGATTCTCTCAAATTAGAAATTTAAAAGAAATGGTACATTTGTTATTCGCGGGTGAAAAATCTGAAGAAGGTATTTCATCTTTCCAAGGTTTCTGTACTGCATTAGCAGGGCGTATAGGTACAGGTAATATAGCAGGTGTTGCTACAGCTATTGCTTGGGGTGGTCCAGGGGCACTATTCTGGATGTGGGTTATAGCTTTTTTAGGAGCAGGTTCAGCTCTTGCAGAGTCTACATTAGGTCAATTATATAAAGAAAAGCATGAAGGTGAATACTGTGGAGGTCCAGCATATTATATAGAAAAAGGTTTTGGAAAAAAAGGGTGGTCAAAAGCATATGGTATGGCTTTTGCCATAGTTACACTTTTAGCAATGGGAATATTAATGCCAGGTGTTCAATCTAACTCAATAGCAGTATCTATTGAAAATGCATTTGGATTAAGTACAACAATTACTGGTATAGCATTAGTTATTTTAGTTGGTGTAGTTATATTTGGTGGGATAAAAAGAATAGGTGCTGCAGCAGAATTTATAGTTCCATTTATGGGTGGAGCATATATATTAATGTCTTTAATAATAATAATTGTTAATATAGGAGCTTTACCAGGAGTTATAGCTACAATATTTAAATCAGCATTTGGTGCAGAAGCTACTTTTGGTGGTATAATTGGATCTACGATAGCTTGGGGTGTTAAACGTGGTGTTTACTCAAATGAAGCTGGTCAAGGTACTGGACCGCAGGCATCTTCAGCTGCAGAAGTATCTCACCCTGTAAAACAAGGTTTTGTTCAAGCTTTCTCAGTATATGTTGATACATTATTCGTTTGTTCAGCAACTGGATTTATGATATTAATAACTGATAACTATACTACATTTGATGCTGCTGGCAAAGTTATATATAATGCAGGGCCAGAATATACAGTTGAACAAATAGGTCCAGCTTATACTCAAGGAGCTGTTAATACTCTAATACCTGGATTTGGTGCAGCGTTCGTTGCTATAGCATTATTCTTCTTCGCATTTACTACTTTGATGGCTTATTATTATATAGCTGAGGTTAACTTAAACTATATGATTAAGAGACTTACTGGCAAAGGAAATAAGATGGCAACTCACGTATTAAAATTTATAATGTTAGGAATGATATTCTTTGGATGTGTTAAGAGTGCAGGACTTGCATGGACAATGGGTGATATAGGTGTTGGACTTATGGCATGGTTAAATATAGTTGCAATACTATTGCTATCTAATATTGTAATGAAGTGTTTTAAAGACTATGAGGCACAAATGAAATCTGGTAAATCTAGTGAAGAAATTACATTTGATCCAGTAGCACTTGGAATTAAGAATGCAGATTTCTGGGAAGATAGAAACGCGCAAAAAGTTGAGTAGTATTATTTAAATATTAAAATTATTGAAATGGTTCTTGATTTATCAAGAACCATTTTTTAATAAAAAATAGAATTTTTTAT
>NZ_JANKBY010000500.1:0-1831 GCF_024621905.1 Terrisporobacter muris | reverse complement strand
ATCATAATATTTTATAAAAACAAATATTTTTCTTAACATTGTATAAAATATAAAAAATGCAAACAAATTTATTTGCTTGCAATTTTTTACATTAATTTTTAAACATTCAATATTATTTACTTATTAAACATATTTTAATTTTTTCATTATCATCATCAGTTGCATTATATGAAAACATCATATCATAAGTGTCACCTAAAATTTCATTTATCTTCATATTAACTTCATTTATAAATATCAATTCGTTTTCAATTAAATTTCTAGACATTTCATAAAATACTAAAGCTTTCTTTTTTACCTCTTCCCCTACAGTTGTATAAGTTTCTTCTGTAAGTGTTTTAGCTATTTCATCAATACTTACCTCTTTTTCAAACTCTTCTATAGAGTAAGATATGGCAGAATCCTTTGCAAAAATTTCTTTTAAGTCAGAATAGTCTATGGCTAAAAATAAATTTTCATCAACAGATTCTACAACTATATTTATTAAGTCTTGTACTTTTTCACTATTGTATTTATTTATTTTTATTTCTTTATCTAGACCCATATCATCTTTATTTTCTTTTAATGAACAGTCTAGCCCTATACATATTACTCTTCTCTCATTTGCCATAAATGAGATAGCTTTTACTATATCTTTTACTTTTGCTTCTTCACTACTATAAGATATAAATAAAATTTCAATACCATCTAATAATGATCTTACATATTCTTTATCCACATCTTGATTTAAATTTATTTCTTCAAAATTAAAGTTTTTCTCTAATTTATTTTTAAATGATTTTAAAGTTTTAATTCCCTCACTACCTACTCCTATAAACTTAGAATATTTCTCCTCCATAAATTGCCTCCTTGCAAAATTAATTATTTAAAATTTTTTTTATTCTACTGCCATATTTATTATTAACCATTTTAAATATAGGTAAACCTACAATAGTTATAACTACAAATTCTCCTAAAGCTACTTCAAAAGCTGATAGCGCAAAAGGTAGTCCAACAAACTTATATAACATCCATCCTATTATCAAAGCATTTATTATAGTTGGCCATATTGATGCTATTAATAAAGTGTATTTGTTTTTGCCAAAAAGTTTAGGTGTTAAATATACTAAAACACTACTAATTAATGTTGCTAATGTCCCAAATATTATGTCTGGAACTCCATAAGGACCTATTACATTTGCTAAGAAACAACCTAATGTTAATGCTACTATGTATTCTTTACTTAGTAAAGGTAAAAACATCAATATTTCTGAAACTCTAAATTGAATAGGTCCATAACTTATAAATCCTAATGCTAATGTTACTACACAATATATAGCTGCTATTATTCCAACTATAGCTACTTCCCTTGTTTTCTTAGTCATTTTATCCTCCAAAACATGATTTCATATTTATTTAATTATTATGCGACATGAACGATTATATTATAAATCAATAAATATCTCAATAAGATAATTTATAAGATTTAATATTTATTTCATTAATTAATCATATACATATATAAGTAATTTTACTTTTTAAGCAAGGTCGTTGCCTAAAGTGTAGTACCCACACAGTGACTTAAAGTGTTTAGCCGAAGCGTCGCTCAAGCAAAGCAAATTTTTTGATTCTTTTTATTGTTAAATTTAGATAGTAACAAAAGATTACTGTTAAACATGAGGTGATAATATGATAAAAAAACATAAAAAATTATTTAATATTGAAATAGAGCCTATTACTAGTATATTACTTATTTTAGCAACTATTATTGCACTGTATATATGTAATAGTCCCTACAAATACTTATATGATAATTTTTTTTATAACACTTATATAGTGAATGACTTTAGTT
>NZ_JANKBY010000004.1:0-37826 GCF_024621905.1 Terrisporobacter muris | reverse complement strand
TATCTAAACTATCTTCAAAACCACTAGCATTGCAATTGATATTAAAATGTAACATTAACGCAGTTGTAAATATTAATTTAGCATACATAACTTTATTCGTTTTGATATGATCTATTATTCTTTCAACTAAATTCATATCATTTTGATTATATTTACTGTTCATTTTTACTTTAACTATTTCACTCACTGTATTTCCATTAACTAATAATTTCATATATATCCCTCCTAAAATTATTCACCTTTAATAAAGTCAAAATCTTCAAGGTCATACATACTTAATATAATAATCTTACTTTCGCTTTCTTCTAAAAATAAATATTTATTTTGTTTTATAAAAGCTACAGAATCAAAATAATCTAGTATTGTTTCTGGTACATCAAACAAAACGTGCATTTGAACGAACTCTCTACAAGCTTCTTTTAAACTGTAAATATTCTTATCATAATAAATAGCATTCAAATATTCCATGTATAATCCCCCTTTAATTTGTTAAAACTATCTTATAAATATTTTTCGGAGGTAAATTTATGGGCGAAGCATTTCTTTGGTTTGGAGCTGCATTGGTAATAGACATAATACAAAAAACTTTATTTTAGAAATTTAGATTTGATTTATCATCTTAAGTTTAAACACGGAACGTGCAAAGAATATCAATATCATTGAAGGGTTTTAGATCAATTTATCGAATAGTATATACGAATTATAAAAATATAATTCGCTGTTCTTTGAGCTGTATGGTGGTCCAGACCTGCAGCTCTTTTACTTTTTTAATAATATTTCCATTCACCTTTCGCTTTCATATCATTTTCAACAAGTATTTTTAAATAATTACTAATGCCTATACCATCTTTCATTTTGTCTATATATTCTGATATCTGTGCATCTCTAATATTATCTTTTTTATAACTTACTTGATGTGGTTGATGTGGATTAGGTTTCTTAGTTGTTTCCATGACTTTCCTCCTTTTCCTAACTCTTTACTGAAATATATGCAAACAACTAAAAAAAGTTTCCATATATTTATAAAAATAATTAAAAATTTCATGAAACTTATAGTTATTTATTACATATACATTACTATATAAAAACTTGAGAGGTATATATTAAGCAATTATTATCTAAAGCGCTAGAAAAAAAGTAGTCTTGATTAACCAAAGATAAGTTTATGAGATTGAAAAATAAATTTATCGGAGGTAGTAAAATGAAAAAGATAACTAAGAAAGATTTAAATCAAAATATACATTTATCAGAGGGAAATATGAAATCAAAAGGAACTAATGATACTATGTTTTTAACTTGGAGCTTACCAAGCAGAGAATGTTGTCCTTACTCAACTGAAATGTGTAGAAAAAAATGTTTTGCCAAAAAGAACGAGTCATTTAAAACAGTTAGAGATAGCAGACGTAGAAATTTAGAAGAAAGTAAAAAAGATACTTTTGTAAGAGATATGATAGAACATTTAACTTATCAGTTACAAAGACCAAAGGCAAAAGATAAATTAATAATTGTTAGAATACACACAGCTGGAGATTTTTATAGTTTAGAATATTTAGACAAGTGGATTGAAATTTCAAATTTTTTTAAAGATAAAATACTATTTCAATCATATACAAAATCAATGCCAATTATCAAAGAAAGAGATATAAACAATATAAACATACACTTTGTTTGGAGCATTTGGCATGATACTCCAAAAGAATATAATGATTTAGCTTATAAAATGAATTTGCAAACTTTTACAGCATTACCTAAAGATGAAATTGAAGAGGCAACAAGAAATGGCGCTTTTTTATGTGAAGGTGATTGTGGACATTGTAAAGAATGTTACACAGGCAAAAGCGAACAAATAGTAATACCATATCATTAATAAGGAGATTAGAAAAATGGAAGAAATGCTTATAAGAATACTTGTAAATAATAAATAGGAGGGATTTAGTTATGAGCGAATTTGTAAAGTTATATGATATGATTTTATTTGATAAGAGTATACCTAAAATATACAAACAAGATGTATTAATGCGAGTTCAAGACTGGTTTGAAGCTGGAAAGAGTTTAGATGATGATTATATTAAGAATCAATATGAATACTTATTAAGTATAAAAGAAGCTATTAATTAATATTTTTCGACTAGAGATTAACTTCTCTAGTCTTTTCTGCTACTATGTAATTAAATAAAGAGGGAGTGTGAATTATGAAAAGAATTATAAGCTTATTGCTAAGTATAGTTATATCTATTTCTTTAGTTGGATGTAGCTCTACTAACAAAAACGATGATACTCAAGAAGAAAAGACATATACATCAAAAGATGATGAAAAAGTTGACTTTGATATGAGCATTCAAGATATGTTAAATAAAAAATATAAAGATTATGTATGCCAAGTAGGCAGCGTTGATTCCGAAGGCAATACAGTCATTTCTATAAAAACAAATTTTAATGCAGAAGGAATTGATAAAGATACTTTATTATCTCAAATAGGAGACTTATCACAATTCGATAAACTAGTGTCAGATCTAAAAAAAAAATATGAAGCTAAAGAGTTCAAAGGCGGAATTTATTTTATGCTTATGAGCAAAGATGATGTATGCTTGTATGAAATAAACCATAGTGCTGATAAAGTTGAGAGAGATGCAACCTTATATCCAATATTTAACGATTCTGATGATGCCAATATTGAAAATGCAAATAATACATCAAATAATAGCTCAAAAAATTCAAATAACAAAAAGTCTAATAATAATATCAGTAATAACAATAATAGTAGCAATAATAACAGTGGTAATAAATCTTCTAACAAGAAAAAGGGTTGGTATGTAACTTGTCCTGAATGCGGTAAAAAAATATGGACCACTAATGGAGATTGGGATTGTGATTGCAATGTTAAGCACAGCGAAGAAAATGGGTTATATTTACCATGTCCTAGTTGTGGAGAAATGGTAAAAGGTAATTGTGGAGACTGCCCTTATTGCGGAATACCAATAAATCCAGATAATCCAGATGGAACTTATGGTACTGATGATTCAGATAATACAGATGAATAAGTAGAGAGGGCTGGTAAGGAGCTTAATCCCTACCAGCTCTTTTTAAATATTTATAATTTTTTAATACATTAAAATAATGGACATACTTTCTATATTTTATACATATTATATATTACCTAGTTAAAAATTAATTTTATTACTTCAGGTGGCCAACGGAAAGCCACCTTATTTTTTATTTAATCATTTATTATAGCTTGGTGAGTAGCTTTACCACCACAACCATCCGCTGTAAGCTTTCTTGATTTCTGATATGCCTTTAACTGTTTAAGAGTATCAGGTCCAAAACTTCCATCTACGCTCAAATCAAAACCTCTATTAACTAAAGCTTTCTGCAACCATATTACATGAGGTCCTTTATCTCCTTTATTTAAATAATTCTTATTTACAGCACTTTGTGTAGCAGGTCCGAAAGAGCCGTCTATAGCTAATTTGCAACCATAATTTTGATTTAAGCATGATTGAAGGTATCTAACAATATATTTGCCAGGTAAAACTGTTGGAGTGGATGGCTTAGGTGGAGTAGGTGCTTTATTGGGTTCTTCTACTTTCCCACCAAATTTACTTGGGAAAGAGCCATCTTTCAAGTATTGTTTAATCCATGGGTAGAAGTATGTATTAAATGCTTTATTAGTGTTGCCTATACCCATAAATCTTTCGCCAGGACAAGTCTTGGCTGATTTAGCTGAATAATACCCTCCTAAGTAAGTTCCTCCTGCTGTAAACCAACAGTGTGGTCTTATATGAGCATCATTTACAGATACTTTTATTTTTTCAGACAATAGGGCGAATAACATTATTACAGCCTGTGCTTGAACTTTTGTTATAACATCTTTACCGCGGTCGAAATCACCATATATTTCTATGCATATAGCCCCTGTATTCCAGCCTTTTATTCCTATAGGAGTTGAATTTATATGTCTGCCAGTAGTAATGTGACCATTAGGAAAGATACTGAATGTCTGAGCTATATAATGACCATGGCCATCAGAAGCACCACTACCCCAAGTACTTTTGCCATAACTGTCCAGGGAATTGGTTCTATTCAAGCATGCATCATCTCCCCAACGCTTTAGGTCTTGTTCCCAGCAATCATAATTAGGTAGGCCCATATGATGCACTTGAAGTTTACTTATCCCCCTAGAATATTTTAAATCTTTTATATACTCTTTAATCTCTTCCTGTGTTTCTAACTCTATAAACTTACTATTTTTTCTCATATTACTCACCATCCTTACTATTAATAAGAGTAACAAATAATTGATGTAGTCCTGTACTTGCTAAGCCTGAAAACATTCCACCTAGAAGTACATCTGGACTAATAGCCTTAACTATCCATACATTAAGAACAACACCAAGCACTGCCATTATAAGTGGTATATACTTATTATCCAACTTTGGAACAGATGTCTTAATGACATATCCTACACATACACAAATACCTACTATTACTAAAACAACATAATCATTTAAAAAATTTAAATCCATAACCATACCTCCTATTTTATTTTATATTATCCAATCTATGGTGAGCAGATTTACAGCTCTGCTCTACTACTGCCATTCTCTCAATGAGATTATTATGTTTATCTACTCTGTTACTAAGAACCGTTATATCTTCTTTTAAATCCTTAACCTGTTCCTGCATTACTGCAGTATTTTTGTTATTACTAAAATAGGAACCAGCTAAGGTTCCCACGAATGCCAATATTGCTATTATTATTTCATTGCTCATAAATACCTCACTTTCTTTGCATTAAAAAAGAGCCTTATTTCTAAGACTCTTTTGCTTGAGTTTTACATATTTTCTGTTACTCTACATAATCACCTAATACAATTATTATACTAGGTGCACCCATTTTGTAAATTTTACTTTCTATTTTTATTCTTCTACTTGGCTGTTCATCTACTCCATCTGTATCAATATAATCGCAATATAATAATTCATTAATATATTCTTTGTAGGATTGTACTAACTTTAAATCTTCATCTGATACATTAGATGCTTCTGACCTTTCTATTACTATTTCTGCTATCATTTTTAATCCTCCTCCTAATAAATATGTTTTTCTAAACAATTCTACATATTAGGAGGATATTCCTTCTATATTGATTTATAAAGTGCAATTATACCTATTATAGATACAACGCCTATTAATGCACCTACTAAACACAGTATTAAGGCTATATATAATAAAATTCAACAATATTAACCTATTATCTTTGTATATTATTTTATTAGTTGATTACTTTCTTAATAATTTAAATTCTCTATATGGAATTACTTGTAAATCTATATATTCTTTTGTTTCATAGTATCCTATTTGCATATGTATTTTTATTTTAATTTTCCAGTTATATTCACCATTGCTTATTATACCTACTGGATATATTATACCCTCATTCACTAGCTTCATTATGCTATTTTCCATAGCTTGATATTCAAGAATTGATGAAACAATATCTCCACATATATCATCATAATTTCCCTCAAATGCTTCACAAGGTTTTAGTATATCTCTTATATTAAATGTATATATCTCCATTAAGCTAAGATTTTCTACATCTTTCTTTATGTCTTCATAATACTTATCTATCTTTCCATGCTCAAGCCTTGATTTATTTAGTATTTCAATAACGCTTTCATGTACTTCTCTCATCATATCACTACTCCTTTACTATTTTTATATATAATTCAATAATAAAATAGTAATTTCCTTTAATTATTACAATAAAAAAGAACTTATCTATTCTTCTACGACAAGTTCTTTTTTTAACATTAATCTCATATTGTATAACTTCGCAATATTTATCTTTTGCGAATTATAAACTTCTTAACCAACTTTCAAAAGATGTACTTAAATATTGATAACCTACATCATTGGGATGTATTCCATCAGATAAAAATTGTTCTTTTCTAAAAGTAGAAATTGCTGTTTGAACATCGCTTTCTCTACCTGCAAATAGCGGAATTGAAAAATCTCCCATTATATCAAAAATAGGAATACCCCACTTTTTAGCAATATCTCGAGTTGCATTTCTAAAAGTTTCACTTCCTCCATATGTAACTACTATTCCTATTTTTGCAGTTGGATATGTTCTTATTAAATAATCTAAAACAACATTCCATGCACCGTAAAAAGTAGTATTATCACTGTCTGATATTGTTCCTAATATACTACTGCCAACACCACTATCATTAATACCAAACCATAAAGTTATATAATCTAAGTCACTTCCTAAATTCTTATATCTATCAACCGAAAAAGAATTTTTGCCACTAACATTAGTTATAGTTGAACCACTTATAGCATTTTTTACAATAGTCATATTATTTCTTTTTGCTATATAGTAATCATATGTTTTTCTAATACCACTATCATCTAAATCAGCTCTTGCACCATAACTTATACTATCACCACATACCGCCCATTTTTTATTATATAATATGTTGCTATCATTACTATTAGCATTTGATTTATTTTCAAGACTTTCTATTCTAATTTCATAAGAATTTGGAATTTTTATCGAATCATCAATAGTTTGTGTTTTTGAAAATGGAACATAAGATAATGGCATTTCTTGATTTATAGTTAACATTTGTGTATCAATATAACTAGATTTTATATTGATTCGTACAAAATTAGCATTGCTCGGCAATGTGCAACACCAATACTCATTTGAATATGTTAAATCAGAAATAGTGTTAATATTGTAAGCAACTTCTCCTACATAATAAACACCTGGAAATGATACTAAAGCACTATATCTATCAAATCTTATTATATCGCCACCATTAACTGCTATTTTTTCGCTATAACCATAAGTTAAATCACTTTCACCAACAACAACCCCACTTCCATTCAGATAACCACCTATCGTAGCGTTATATTTATTAAATTTGTTTACACCTATCTCAATATTTATAAAATTTGTTTTGTTTGGTGTAACTTGATTATCAGCTATATTTTTAGTTTTTACGTTATCTTCTCCTAAAACATAGTTTAAATTAAAATCCCCACCTGCAATTGCAAGTCTACTTTCTTCATCAAAATCATTTAAATTTGCATAGCCTTTTTTTACTACTTCATCTTTATTCGCTTTATCTTTAATTTGCGAACTAACTGTACTAAATTTTTCATCTATTTTCTTGTTTGAAAAGGTCTTTGTCTCAGTTATATTTACATCATCTATGTTATTTACAGTCTGTGCAGTTTCTTTTACTTCTTTTATCAACTGTTTTAATACTGGCAAGTCTGGATTACTTTCTATCTCTGCATTTAAGCCAGTTAGCTTGCTCTCTTTTATTCTATATGAAAAAGCATCTATAGTAACTTTTTCACCACTTGCATTACTTAATTCGAATTCACAAACAACTGAGCCTACTTGGTCTGTAAATTCTTGTAATAATTCAAATTTGTATATTGCACATGATTGGTCTGTTAACTCTTCTGTTAAAATTCCTATCATTTCTCTAGTTTGATTAGTTTTAGGTTTTATAGCTGTAAGTTTAACTGTTATATCCTTTAAATCATTTACACTTAATTCTACCCCTACCCCATCATCATTATTTTTTTTAATTTTCACATACAAATTAGAAATATTTTTATCTGTATTGTAAAAAAATATTTTTTTAGAGTATTCAATACTGCTATCATCTAGATCGATAGTAAGTATGTGTTTTTTATCTAATATAGACATTTTTACACCTTCTTTCTCTTTTGCATAAAAAAAGAGAGTATTTCTACTCTCTTATTCAGATAACATTATTTGTATCTTTTGTTCTTCTGTTATCCAACCTTTTGTAATTGCTTTATTAAGCATTGCTTCTGTTAGTAAACCATCTTTGTACATTTGTAATAACTTGTAATACATAATATCACCTCTTTTCTAAGATAAATTATCTAGTATTATTTCTGTTAAAGAATCATCCATAATTTTCATTTTATTTTGTATTTCAATTATTTTTTCATCTGTTGTTTTATTATCTTCACTTAAAGGAGGTTGATCCCTTTCTAATAATGCTTGTTGTACCTCTATACTTAATTCATAATCATCAAATTCATTAGCCATATAATCACCTACTCCGTATAAGTTATAGTAACTTTTGCTGTACCACTACATCCTACATAAGTACCATAAGAGCTATCATATAGTCCAAATCCTTTTATAGTACCTGCTTTTATTCCAGCTAATATATCAGCATCGGTTATTGTGTAACTAACATAAGTATCACTATAAGCTCCAATTGCAACCGACTTGAAATATGTAGGTGCCGAAGGACTTGAAGGTTTTGTAGAATATCCATGATAAGCTAATTTCAATGTTGAAGAACTTCCCCATGAACCCAATTTTGCTCTTTTGACTTTTAGAACTACCTTATTTATTGTACATCCTTTCAATTCCGCAAATTGAGTTCCGAAGAACCAATATCCACGACAGTTGCCTGAGCCATATCCATTTCCTTCTATAACTTTGCTTTCTTTTCTCCATGAGTTGTATGTAGTTCTCCATGTGTCACCACTGTTTGATGTATAAGTTACCGTCTTAGTAGTATTCCCGCCTGTGCTTGTATTCGTTCCTGATTCGGCAGTTCCTACGAAAGTAGCACCACTTCCAGGTATAACTTTCCCTCCACTGTTCTCATAAGTATTAGATGTAGTTCCTCCTGTATGTTGTCCATTGCTAAGAGTTATATATGCACCACTAACTGCAGCAAATCCATATTTAGAAGCCTTTCCTCCAGAACTATCTGAATGTAGCCTTCCGTGTGCATTTGCTCTGAATCCATATATACAATTTACTGTAGTTACTTTACGAATATAAGTATATCCATTATCACTGCAACAATATCCTGCTGACTCAGTACATCCATTAGCTAAGTTAGTAGATGCATAAATTTTCATATTGTACATTTTCGCATCTGGAGTACAAGTATTTGAAGCACTAGAAGATATGCCTGCAACACTATATCCTTTGTTTGGCATTAAAATTCCAATTAGACCTTCTGGATTATCAGTTGTCCCTCCGTAAGTTTCGAATGCACAATTACACCTGTATGTTCTATAATAGCCATACAAAGTATGGCCTTCAAAATACACTCTAATTCTCCCACACATAAACCAGTTTACTGAAACATCGTCTGTAATATTGCTTTTCAAAGATATATTTATTGTTTTGCCATTTAAGTTTTTAGGAATTTTATTTAACGCTCCAGATAAAGTTGCGAATACTGCTCCTTCGTCTAGTTCTGCTTCATCATTGCCATTTGTAGCATTAATACTTATATTCATGCTGCCATCAAGTACTGGTGGAAATTTAGGACTATTTAATGTATCAACAGTTAAACTTTCACAAGAAAACTCACCTTTAACACTCAAATCTTGAACTTCTAAATTTCCTTGTTGATCTAATGCAAAATTTCCACCATCGTTACTTATGTAACCATTCAAATTTATGTTAGCTGCAGTAAATACAATCGCACTTGTTGCTAACATATTAATAAAACCAGGAGAAAGTTGTATTTCTCCTTCGTTTTCTCCATCAGTTGCTATAAGATTTAACTTGTTTAATAGTATAGTTAATTCTGGAATAGCAGTTCCATCCATAAGCACATTACCATCATCATCTTTATATAACCATGTTTTAGTTCCATTTTCGGTTAGAATATTTAGTATATCATCTACACTAGCGCCAACAAATCCTTCTTTAAGTTCTTCTAATCTTTCTTCTAATGTTTTCTTTTGTACATTTCCTGTATTTTCTTTAATAGAATTATAGGCTTCCGAATACTGTTCCTTAACTTGTTCAATTTCTATGTTATCTTCAGCAGTTATTTCTCCCTTTTCTAATATGCTTGTAAAAATATCTACTAGCTGTTGTTTAGCTTCTTCATAGTTTTCTTTTCCTGATACAATATCTTCTTCTATGCTATTAAATTCTTCTACTTCTTGTGTAATATCATCCTCAGCTAATTCATAGAAACTATCTTCTTTTTCTTCTAGTCCTGTATCTTCTTCAAATACTTCTTCTATTTCTATTGTCTCAATAAGTTCTCCATTTTCATCTTCAATAGGAGTGTCAAACTCCTTATCTATATCTGTAAGCATGTTTAATCACTCCTTTTAATATTTTTTCACTCTTGCCACTAGCAATAATTTATCAACTGTGTTATTTTTAATAGCAATTTTTCTAAAAACTCCTGTGACACTTGTTGCTTCAATCATCATATTAACTCCACTGTTATCTTTTCCTATACATATGCCTACATGAGAAATATTCATATATCTTCCATTTTCTCCGTTATCTCTATCATAAAATAGTAAATCTCCTGGTTCTACATTAGAATATTCTGTATAATCTATTGCATTTAATACCCATCCTTGCTCGACACAATACTTAGCTTGCTCTGCTGCGGTACGAGGTAAATTAAAAGTCCAACTATATTTTGTACTTCTTTTAAGCGTAGTTGTTTTCTTTGCATAAGGACTTGTTTGATAACTATGACCTCTATATACTAATCCTGTTAATGTACTGCAATCACAATGATATAATCCATCTGTTTTCCAACTTGAAATATTATCTGCTGGATTTGAAAACGATAAAGGCGTTTTTGTATTGTACTTGAATTTAGATTTATTAGAATAAAAAGTTTCACATAATTTAATAACATCATTTTTACCTTTGAAATCCTTATAGTCATAATACTCATCCGCTTTTTTCTTGCTAGATACACTTCCTTGATATTTTTCTTTTATGTCTGAATCCGGGTTGTAATATATTCTAATCGTATAAGTACAACCAACACGAGGTATTAATGCTCCTTTAGTGCAATCACTACCGTTAAGATACACAAGATTCGATTGATTAAACTTAAAATCTTTTGCTGTTGTAAATATTATCTTAGAGTAAAAAGTTTGTACTGCTTTAGAAGGTAATTTTAATGTCACGCTCTGGCATTCTCCGTATTTATAGTTCTTTTGTGAACTCATTACTATATCAACTTTTTTAGATGTTTTAGTTTCCTCTTTTTGGCACATATTTAATATAGCTTTTTTATAAGCTTTGTAATATTTATCACAAGATGCTTTATCCTTCATTCTCCATCCATTAGTTGTTATGTCCTCATCAACTATTGCATTAGTTGTTATTTGACTTGGATTATTAACAATTACAACATATTTAGTCTGATTAGCAAAATCTCTCATAGCATTATTAAAATTAGTAATTTGAGGATTTATTGTTGCATAGTTAGGATATTGAGTATTTACATGATACTCTTTAGCAATAAAAATAGGCTTCTTTGGATATTTAACCAACAAAGCCTTTATAAGAGATTTGTAATTTTCAATTCCTGTATCTGTTAGATCATTAATACCAAAATGTAAGAAAACGTGACTAACTGTCTTAGGATATTTATCATCATCACTTATGTTATTAATTGTTATATCTTCAATTAATGATTTATAATCGTAATAATCAGATGGTGTTGCAAGTGGTAATCCTTTTAGCGTTACTTCATTTGCTTCTGTAACAGGTGTTGAATTCGTTGTTTCCGTTGCAGATTTATCTTTAGCTGCTAAATCATGAGGTCTTAATATAAAACAGTAATTCCATATATGGTAATCTTTAGTTTTATATTGATTATTATATGCATCAAAACTCTCATATCTTATAGCATTTGGGTGATATGCCCACTTACTAGCATGAGCCATCATATGTTTCCCATTTACTTTTCCACAATATATCGCCGTATGATGAGTAAATTTATATGACATAGCTTGACTTCTTGTTAATGAAGAAGGACATTTATTATTGCAAAACATTATGATATCACCTGGAATAGCATCATTTATTGAAGTTTTAGTCAATTTAAACATCTTATAGCCACTCTTTTTAGTAGCACTTTCAACTAAAGTACCAGCTTGACAACTTTTAGCATAAACACTATTGAGACCAGCCTTTAAATATGCACAGCTTACTAAACTTGAGCAGTCATAACAGTAAGGATTCTTTATGCCATAAATACTTTTAGGAGCTTTAAATCTTTTGTCGTCGTTAACTATTCTATATGTTTGGTCATATGTAGCTTTTTTATATTTCTGATGTAACTCACAAATTTCTTTAGCTTTTGCTACTATTTTATTTCTGACTGCAGTTGCAACACCTATCTTTGTTGTTGTATTAGTTTTTACAGTTGCAGTAGAAGTTTTATTAGCTCCGTAACCCTTCTTCTTGCCTTTACTATCCAACACATAAGGTAATTGTCCATCAACGCTTTTATACCATCGTAAATATCCTTCTATGTTCCACCAAGTACCCATTTTCTTTTGAGATACATATGTTTTTCTAATATTTGCCCATGGTGCTTTTAATGTTTCAAGTTCCTTAAAATATAGTTCTTGTACTTTACTAGATTGAGCAGTATATCCAAAAGCATCTTTAAATGTAAGATTATTCTTATTCGCTACATATTTACAAACTACCCAATCTGCTCCATACAATCCAAAGTTATATCCCATTAAACTTGCAAATATATTATATTTAAACCTAACTAATGATTTTCTAAGTTCATGACAACCAAACATAATCTGATTACTTATACCTTTATTTACCTTAACGCCATTTAAAGTTGTAGTTCCTCCTGGTTTCATAGTAGATAAACTTGGCGTAAATGATTTTGTACTTCCATCTAAAAATTTTATAGTTTGTTTTTTATTAAAATAAGCGGCTCTTTCACACTGCATTATTCCATAACCACCAGCACTACTTTTTGTAGCACAATATGGATTACCACTACTTTCTGCCATTATTATTGCATAAACTAAATAAGGATCTAATCCAAACTTCTTGCTCCAGTATTTAACTATAGTGTTAATCTTGTATTTATTACTAGAACTAATTAATTTACTCAACGAACTTGAATTTGCATATTTACCTAATTCAAATTTATTATAATAAGCTACTGCATTTTTATATTCAGTAGCGCTGCTTGATGTTTCATTTTCGCTTGTAGAAGTTGTTATAGACGCGCACTTATTTTTCTTTATATCATAAATACGTTCATCACCTAGCCATAAGCCGTTATCTATTTTAGACAATATTATTTCTTTATAATTTTCTGTATCTTCTGCTATTTCATCTTTATCTACTACTGTATCTTTTAAGCTATCCTCATATTTTTTAAGTAGTTTCTCTATCTCTTCGCCTTCAATATCTAATTGTTTTAAAAACTCTCTTATTCTATCTATATCAGATTGTGTTAATTTTCCTGTAAATCCAGTTATCTCATCAATTGCATCTTTTATTATAGTATTAGAGTCAATATTTTTTATTTTACTTTTAACGTCTTTATAATTGCTAAGAGTAACTTTATTTTTATCTCTATCTGTAAATGAAATTTCAAAATATCCTATTCTAGCTTCGAGTTCAATTGGCTTATCAAATTTATCATTTATTGCATATACAGTATCACCTACATCTATATTTTCATAATCTTCATCAGTCATGTATACTGGTATATCATAATCAAACTTAGTTTGTTTTATTTCTTGTAACTTGTAGTATGTGTCCCATAATAAATCAATGCCTGTCGTGGCATCACTTTTATATTTACCGAGTATAATTTTGCCACCATTATTAAGCATTTCGTGAGCTTCTGGGTCAATTAAAAAGTCATCGCCTAAAGGTTTTAATAACGGAGGATTATCTTCTGGTCTCCATTCTATATCTTTAAATGTAATTCCGTTAGCTCCTACACCAATAAGACCTGAGCAAAAATCAGTTATATCACCTTTTCTTTTCATCCCATAGCTGTTAAAGTTATACTCAAAACGTTTGTAAGTTTTATTTCCACGTTCTCCATTTCCATATACATTAATAAGAAATTTATATTTGCCGTTTATGCTATCTATGACATCAACATCAAACTCAAGTTCGCAGTTATCATATAATGTAATTACATTTTGTAAAATAGTATATACTGCTGTAGGTTCGGAAATAGAATAATAAGCTGTTATTGCATCAACCCTAGGACTAACATATCCTATTTCGTAATTAGTACCTTGCAGTATAGTAGTAAGCAACTTAGTCATATTGCCCTCATGTTTAAATTCCCTCGCATAACTATTCAACAATTCTATGCCTACAAATTCTGAATAAATATTTTTAATAACACAATCTATACATTCAACATCTTCAGTAGTTTTAATCTGCAACATTTTGTACTTTTCATGCCAATTAAATAATACATAGTCTCCTTCTTCAATATCACTTAAGTTTGTATCTGTTTCGAATGTTTCAGCACCAGTAGACAAATCGGAAGTGTATTTATCGTTAAAAAAAACATTATCTCCTTCCTTTGAAGATAATGTTTTTTTAAATTTCTTATTTTTATCTAAAATTTTAATTTCCATATCCAAATTTATCACCTCCTATCAACTAATCTACTGTTCCAAACCAATTTTCTCTAAATGTTATATCTGCGTTCAATCCAGTATCATCTGAATTGAATTTTATTTCTGTATCGCCAGTTCCTATATTAAAAAACCTGCTACCTATATCAACAATGTCGTTGCATTCATCGTGATTAAGATAAGCAGTTCTTGTATTGAAATCTAAATCTAATATATCTCCTTCTTGGAAATATATTTTATTATTTTCAACTACTTCTGTTCCTGTACCTGGATTAAGATTGTATATTTTTAAATCAGTTAAAGACATTGCACATGATTTTGCCATTGAAGCCGCATTAGTTCCTATATATAGCACTACGTAAGCTAGCTTATTAGTAGGTAAATCTGTGTATTTTATATTGTGTGTTGCCATAGTCTTTTTCACCACGCCATCAACAATTTTTTGCACTACAACATCCCAAACATATTTATTATTTTCTTTGTATCTTTTCAAAGTAACTTTTCCATAGAACTCATTCCAATCTCCTAATTTTCCACTTAAATAGTTAGTTGTTTTTAATGTTCCATTATCATCAACTATACTTGATTTAGGCTTAGGAACTTTTGTTGTATCCTGCAATACTGTCCTGTTACCTATTCGAACTAAAGGTTTAGTATATTCAAAATATTTTTGTTCATCTATAAATTCTATTTTTGCTAATGACGATCCGTTTATATCAAATAGATAAAGTGAAATAACCCCTGTTTTGTCATCAGCAATATTAGCATCACTACTATAGTCATAATCAACACTTACTGCACTTGCGCTTTTAAGATTCCCAGTACAAATATATCCTGCATATTTATCTTTATATTTTTTTGCTAATTTATAGTAATATCTTACATTTCCATCTTTATCCTTATCCATATATTTATATTTAATAACTCTTACCGCTTCTCCAGTTCTTATTGTTGTTACTAATTTAGCGGAATAATGTGGTGTTGCTCTAAGATTTACATTGCCTTTTCCAGTTGATACAACTATCATATTTTGCATTTCAACTGATACTTGATTTGTTTTAGTTACTTTTTTACAGTAATCATCACATACATAACCAGTTTTACTAGAAGTATATTTAAACTTTATCCAGCCTTTTTCTAATGTATAGCTTGTTATCTTGTGACCTCTTTTTAATGCACCAATTTTTTTGTATTTAGTTCCTGGTCCAGTTCTTACATTTAAACTCGCTACTTTAACTTCATAATAAACTGTTTTTTCACCTACAGTCCCAGTTGAAGTGTCAGCTTTAATATCCAATATAGTTGGATCACCATTTTTACCAGTTGAATTATGCTTAAGGTACGCTTGTACTGAAAACTCATCAAGTTCATCACTTAAATTTTGTGTTCTGATGCTCATACCTTTCCAAGTTGTACTTCCGTCTCCCATAGTCCCTAAACATATTCCATTTCCATTATTAGCAATACTAGCAGTACCATTCGAACTTCTGTTGCTATCTATACTAGATGCACTTTGTGACCAGTTTTGAAGTGTTGTACAGTCATCATGAAGTATTAAAGATTTTTTTTTCACAGACGTTAGACTTAAACTAGGATAAGCTCCAACTAATATTCTTTGTCCAGTTTGAGTATTTTCTAATTGAACATAATGAGTATCCCTTGAAAATCCTATACTTATAAATGGTAACGCAGGTTCTCCACCTTCATTTGTTGCTATAATTGACTTATTATCATCTTCCATATTAAAAAGCTTTAAATCATTTGAATAGCAATAAGGAATATGGCAAATAATTTTTATCGTTGCATATGATGATTCTTTTGTTTTATTTTCTGGTCTAAATTCATCTGATACTATTCCAAATAAAAATTTATCTTTACTAAATGCAACTTTTACTTCTTCTGTCGTTTTAAAAATTTCATGTAAAGTTTTTAATCTATCTTTGTAATCAGCTTCATCATCACCTTGTATAAGCATTGATACTTTTACTTCTATAGGATCATAAGAACAACCATTGAATATTTCTCCATGTCTAGAGGGAATGCTAATTGTATCAATTTGTTTTTTAGATAATGACGGCTTATCTATCTCATAAACAATAGCTATGTCATTTATAACGTTGTCATTAAACTCAAAATAATTATACATAATCTAATTCACCTCTAAATCTTGATTGTTGTTTATTTGCTATTTTATTTTCTTCATTTACTGTTTTAGCTGTCATTTTACCAACAACGGTTTTATCCATGACTATAGTGTTATTTATTCCGTTAACTGCATTTTTAAATCCGTTAGCCATTTTTTCATAATCTATAGTTGAATTTGATTTTACAGTTTCGATTAATTCTTTTACATTTTCTATCAATCCTGCATTTGAATTCTTGTTATTGATATTAATATTGCTTGTTCTTATATTCATAGAGTCCATTAAATCACTTACATTTATATTGCTAGTTAAGTTATCTGATAAATTTCTTAATGTCTTATATACGCTATCTGCATTTGTTTCTATTCCTAGACTTATACCTTCTGGTATAAACTTACCAACTTCGCTTGCAAATACCCTCGAAGGAGATTGTATTTTTAAATTCCTTTTAGCTGCTGCAACTGCATTACTTGCAAGATTTTTCATAGTATTGAATAAATTACTTGCTGCTCCTGTTATACCACTAATAATTCCGCTTACTATATTTGATCCTATGCTAATCATTTTACCTGGCAAACCAGCTAATCCGTTTACGATATTAGTAACAAAAGTTCTTGCTGCTTGCGCTCCTTTTTGACCCATTTGCGATACAAAGTTTATTACTTTTGATATTGTACTTATAAGCCATGTCCAAACTCTACTTGGCAATGTTTGTATAAAATTAATTACATTGCTTACAAATTGTTTACCAGCCTGTCTAGCCTTGGATACCATTTGGCTTGACCATGTAATCGCTTTAGTAACTGTATTGACTAACCAATTCCATACCCTGCTAGGTAATGTTTGAATATATTGTATTGCACCTTGGACGAATTGAATGCCAGCTTGTATTGCCTTTTGCTTCATTTGTGCTACCCATAAAGCCGCATAAGTTACACAATATACTAACCAGTACCATATTTGACCAGGTAATTGTTGAAACCATTGAATTACACTATTAAACCATTGTGGCATTGTAGTAGTAAAGAAGTTAACCACTGCATTCCAAGCATTCATACAAGATGTTTTTATAATTTCCCATAGATTTATCCAAAATTCTCTGAAGCCTTCACAGTTATTCCATAAATATATAAAACCAGCTACCAACGCCACTATTGCTGTAATTACTAAAACAATTGGATTTGACATAAGCACTCCCCATAATGAAGTCAGTGCAGGAACTACAGAGTCCATTATGAATACATAAATTCCAATCATAGCTGTTTCCAGCGCCCCTATAATTGGTCCTGATATTAATAAGAATAATGCTTTCAACATAACACATGCTTCTCTTAATTTTGCAAAACTAGCCATAACTGTGCCTACAATTAATGCTAAAGGTCCTAATAAAGCTACAAATCCAGCTAAAGCCATTATTACACTTAATATAGGTGCAGGTAATTTAGAAAACCAATTCACAAGATTAGTTACTGATTGAACTATGAATCTGAGTGCAGGCTCTAACTTTTCATTTAATGTTAAGCACATCTCTTCAAAAGCAGATTGCAATTCTGCAATATCACCTTGTAGATTATCATTCATAGTATCTGCCATTTCTTGCGCTGTTCCATCTGCGTTTCTAAGTGCCTTTTCAAAATCTTCTATATTTCCACTTCCACTTTGTAAAAGTATATTTAAAACTTTAATACTATCAGCAGTAAATGTTCCCATCAATGCTGCACTTTTTTGAGCGTCTCCCATGCCATTTGTTGCACTAGCTACATCTGTTAATATATCTGTCATGCTTCTAAAGTTTCCATTTGCATCTTGGACTTTAACTGATGTATTGCCAATTTGGATAGCTCCATTTTTCATCTTTTGAGTTATATCTCTAAATGTAGCAGTAAGAGCTGTTCCTGCTTCACTTCCTTTAAGGCCTTGGTCTGAAAGTTTTCCTAATAATGCTGTAGTTTGTTCTATATCTAATCCAAAGGCATTAGCATTAGCAGCACAGTTTTTAAATGCCATACCTAGTTGTTCCGTTGTAGTATTTGAATTACCTTGAGCATAAGCCAGAACATCTGCCATTCTTCCAGCCTGGTCTGCGCTTTCTCCGAATGCGCTTAAATAATCCGTAACCATATCACTTGCTTGTGCAAGGTCCATACCACTAGCAGCTGCTAAATTTAATACTCCAGGTAATGCACTCATACTTTGGTTAGCATCCCATCCAGCTAAAGCCATATATCCAAGAGCATCTGCTGCATCTTTTGCTGAGTAAATAGTTGTAGCTCCCATCTCTCTTGCTGTAGCTTCTAACTTTTCCATATCACTCGCTGTAGCACCACTTAATGCTTTAACTTTTGACATAGATGCTTGAAAATCCATACCAGTTTGAATTGCTTGTTTGCCTAAAGCAACGACTGGAACTGTGATTCCAGCTGTCATCGCCGCGCCTACGCCTTGCAACGCTTTACCTGTTGAGGTAATTCCATTAAATTTTTCTGCAGTTGCTGATACTTGTTGTTGTGCTACATTCAGATTATTAGTAAACTCTCCCATTTCCAACTTCAAATGAGCTACAATACTTCCTATATCTGCTGCCATATACATTCCTCCTTTCTTTGCAAAATAAAAAGGCTATAGACTGTTAATCTATAACCTTATCCAAAACCTAAAATCATATCTAATCCTGGATTATCAGATACACTTTCATCCTCTTCAAATCTAGGTTCTTTGCATTTACCATCCTTATCTGGTTGCATCATATTATATATATATGTACAAGCTTCATCTATACAATATCTTGCATAAGTTTCTTCTTGATCTATACCAAGCAAATCACTTGGTCTACAATTGCATAATTTAGCAGTAGAAATAATATCTAATATTTTTCTACTTTTGAATAAAGGGTGTAACTTGCTTTATAGGACCTTGTGCAGCATTAAAAATTTCTGTTTTTTGAACATCCGTTAAGTAATCTTCTATTTCTTCAAATTTCGGTTCTACTAAAACCTCTTTACAAGCTACATCCATAAGCATAGTCAAGCTTTTAATATCGTCACTTTGAGATAGTACATCTTTTTCAGATATTTTCTTTTTCTTAGAATTCGCACCTTCATTGAATAATTTTTGCACAACTCCTAAAAGTTCGTTTGGTATCTTCCCATTGTTCATCATGGTTAGTAAACTCATTGATTTAATTCTTACTTCTATTTTTTCACTTTCTTCAAATCCACTTATTTCAACTACTCTAGTAGCTTTGCTTTTGAATTGTTCTGCATTTATTACGCCCATTTATATTCCTCCTATTTTAAACCAGCTCATCTGGTAATTTATCTATAAAATCTATTTCTTGAGTTGGCAACTTAGCTTTCGTATTCTCTCTAGCTTTTATATTAAATTCTGGCGAGAAAAACTCTTTTCCTATTTTCATGTCTGAAAATTTTCCTTCACATTTATTCAGCGTAATTTTAACGTAATTTACTAGTGAGTCTCCTGAGTAATTACCTACATAAATTTCCATTTTAAATGGTTTGGCCATATTCCCTTCACTCATCATTGGAGTGGATAATTTAATTTTTTCACTACCATCGCTACTACTACCAGTTTTTGTAACTTTATATCCTTGTACTATTCCTGCCACTGTTTCATCAAATTCATTATCTTTGAATGTTACATCGTAACCATATAATAAATCTGGCGTTCTAACTATTGCAAGTATCAAATCATCAGTTCTTAATATATCTTCACCGCCCTCAGATATAAGCGCTTTTAATTCGGCTTCTTCTGCTGTTTTTATAGTCTTCTTTATTGGAGTTTCAGATTTTACTGCTCCAGTAGCAGGATCTAATTCAGTTATATCAACTCTTTTTATATTTTTTAAAATAGCCACAGTATCATCTCCTTTTTAATAATAATCATAAATACTAGGTGTTCTGCATGAAATAGTTGTAAAATAACAACATAAAGTTTCATCATAGAACTCTTGGCCTAGTTCGTGTGTAACTTCTATATCATTTTGAATTAATGTTTTTCTAACATTTTTAACTAGTTCATCAAGCTTAACAATACCATTAGGCGAATACACATATATAATCCAGTTATCCCAACCTGCTAAGCTATTGTCTAAACTAGATAAGTTACCTCTTTTCTGAATAGATAAAGTATCCTGTTTTATTTTGTTTTTTAATCGTTGTGTTATATCAACTTTGCATACTGTTTCAAGTACTTCCTGTATTTTAATACGGCTCATATTATCACCGCCCTATAGTTTCAATGCTTTAATCATTTTCCTAAACTCTTCTATTTGACTATCTCTAGCTTCTTCTAATATTTGATATTTACCATCAAAAGATTCTCGAGTCTCCAGCCATATACCATAATCAACGCCATGAGTTATACTTATATCCAATGCAGTACCTTCCCACTTAACTTCTGTCGTGATTTCATCTGTAGCACTATGTGATTGGTCTTCCCAAGGATGATTAGTTTGAGCGTAAGTTTTCATTTTTTGTGCAGTAGTATCACCGATTTCATTTAATGCAATTTGAACTCTTTTGTTCATATTTTTTAAGTTATTAATTAATTCACTTCCATCTAACGTGAAATCACTCATTTAACTCAATCCTTTCTAAAGGTATTTCATAGAGCAAATTATAATGAACTAGATCTGTGAAAGTTTCAGCCCTATAATATACTCCATTGATTTCAAGATAATCATTTTCTTGTATAAACGGATTTTTATCATATGGAATATATAGTGTTGGCTTAATATTAAGTTTTATAACGCCTTGTCTATTATTTATTTTATTGTCTTTGTTATTGTTTGAATTATCTATAATACCTTTTATGGTATTTATATATTTCATACTTTCTTTTAAAACTTCGCATTCATGTTCATCTTTTTCATATATATCCCTAAGTATTTTTATATCTGTTCCATATTCATTTATAGCTTGTACTATTTGTTTTTTAAGCGCTATCGAATTAATACTCATCAGCTCTTCTCGCGCACATTCCTGTTAGTGATTTTGAATTTTGAGAATTTGCTTTAATTGATGCTTCATATTTTTTATAAAATACATTAGCTAAGTTATTCCACATATCAGCATTTGAAGCTATCTCAATAGGTCCAATTTTAATTTTGTCAACTTTTGCCTTCATCGTACAAGCTATATAACATAATTCATTTATGTCATCATACATACTGCACATAGATTCTAGTGTATCTTCTGTGAAATATGGGTATTCTTCTTCCAGTAATAATACTTTTACCTTTTCAACATCTATCATATTGTTTTTTCTCCTTAAATTAAAATATCCCTAGAAAGGAAAACTCCTAATCTAGGGACTATATAAAGGAATATAAATGAGCTTATTTTATGCCACTTGATGATACAGAAGAAGCATCACATATTGCGCAATCATCTATAGCCTCAAAAGAAGGTATCATAACTGATGATACTATAGTGTTAACTTGCACTGGATGTTTTTCTTTGTAAGTCATTATAGCAGTACCAGTATTAACTATTGATACTTGAGCATCTGAACCAGTCATAAGGTCAGATTCTTCTGGAGTTGTACCAAATTTAGTTTTACCTAAAGCGCCACCTGGCATTAAGCATACTGTGTTATCTGGAATTAAAGCTACTGGTGTTGAGTCAGCTAAACCTGTAGCGTGATTTAAATTAGCAACTTTCTTAGAATATACGAATATAGAACATCCAGTTACAGATTCAACAAATGCTTTTACTTGTTCTTCGGATATAAAGTAATTTAATTTAGAATCATTTGGATACATCATTAAGTGTAATAATTTTGACCCATATAGCTTCAAGAATGTATTTCTATTCATAACTACTCTTACAGGTCTTGTTCCTCTTTGTAATTCCATTTCGTCACACCATGCAATTATATCTTTGACTGGGTCAGCTGTATCCGTTCCCCATGCTCCAGCTCCTTGTCTACATTTAAACTTATTTACTTGGTTGTAATCATATATGTATTTCGCTCTACCATCTGCTGAAGTAACATTTATTTTACCTGCAGTAAGTAATTGCATTCTCATTATTTCTGCTTGAACTCTTACACCTTCTACTAGTCTGCCTGCCTCATCGAATATTTTTCTTATTAAAGGCAGCGCTACTGCTGATTGAGGACTAGATAATAATAAGTTCATTTGTTGTCTATCTTTTTCACCTATTCTTATAGCTTCTCTAAAAAATGCCATTTCAATTGATACACTGTCAAATCCTTCTTTTTCTCTTAATCTCGCCTTTGCATCATAATTTGAAGGTTGAATTGCTATTGGTAATCCATTAGAACCTTTTAACCATGAAGCATCTATCCCTAATTGCTTTTCAGCTGGGAATAAAGTTTCACCAAAGTACGGTATTTTATTTTCTGGCTTATCTGTTACATAAGCTCCTATTTCTTTTGCATTTATATAATCAAATAAATTTATATTTGCCATTTAGATCATCTCCTTTATTATTTGCTTAAAACATATATATTTTGATTTGTAAAAGTATCAGCATCATATCCAGCCAATCTATCAGCTCTTACAAATCCATGTACCATAACAGTTGCAGTTATCTTATCATCAGTTCCAGACACGTAATCATCAACATTTATTTCATTGAATATAATTGCATTGCCTTTAGTTCCACTCTCATTACTTGTTTTTGCGTATGTTGGTTTTGTAACTGTACCATCAGCAGTCATATTCACTACTGTTCCAGCTTCTATTACATTATTTCCTGCATCATCTGTAGTTTTTAATTTTGCTAACTCAGCAAAAGCTAATAACCCAGTTAAATTTACATAGTGATCTGGTATAGCTAAAAAAGTCTTTTTAGGTGCTAATATTTTTTTAGTTTTTAATTTTGGCATTATTAATTCACTCTCCTATTTATTATTTTTAAAGAAGTAATCACTGTCTATTACCTCTTGCCCATCACTTACTTGTGGTCGACCTTGTTGAGCTAACGCTTTTCCGAAGTCTCCTTCATGAGTCGTTTTGCTTCCAAATAAATTAAGATTAGAAGGTTTCCCAGGTGCTCCTGTAAATAATCCTGCTAACCCTCCTTGATTTCCGTTTACTGGCTCTTCTACAACATCAAATAAGTAGCTATCACTTTCTTTTAAAGTTTTTAATTGGTCTTCTAACCCTTCAACTTTATCTCCGTTTACTTTTATAACTTCCATATTAAGAAGTGCTTTTAAAGCTTTTGTATTCTTACATTTGGATTCTTTTAATGCAGTATCTAGAGCATAATTGAAGTCTTTTGTTTCAGCTTCTTTTTGAAGAGTAGCTATTGTAGCTTCATGAGTTTTAATAGTGTTTTGAAGCGTTTCATTGTCAGCATTGTTTTTCTTCAAATCTGTTATAGTATCATTGGCTGTTTTTAGTTGCTCTTCAAAATCTTCTTTTTTAGCCTTCATCTTAGAATATCTTTCATCAGCATTTTCTAAAGATGTCTCATACACCTTATTTTCTTTCATTGAAGCTGTTATTTTGTTTATTTGCTCGTCAGTTACCCCTTGAGCTTTTAGTATGTCTATTAATTTCATATATTTTAAACCTCCTACATTTACGTTTTTTACAAGTTTACATCTTGAATATAGTTATCTAATTCATTCTTTTACATCTGTGATATAGATAGAAAGATGAAAATAAAAAAGGCCGGGTATCGCAGTACGAAATCCAGCTTGCTTTTTCTATTACTTGATAGATAAGCTAAATTAAAAACAGGCTATGCCCTAACATAACCAGGAACTCCTTGTACATCTTGGTACATGAGCTAGTTTGGCACCGAAACCATTTTCGGTCGCATAAAAATAAGCCCTATAAGGACTATAATTGTTTACTTAATTCTCTAATTATATGTTTTAATTCTTCTATCTTTTTGCTAGAATTTTCTCTTATTACGAGAAGAGCTTGATTTTCTTCTTTAAGCATTTTATTTTCATGTATCAATTCTTTTGTTTGTAATTCTTTTTCGTTCATTATTTAATTTCCCTCCTAAGTTTATTTATTACATAAAAATAAGTCCTATAAGGACTTTAAATTAAATATATAGCCAAATACATATAATGCATTAATTGGTCTTGAATATAACTTATATAGTTATATCTTGCCTTGCCAGTATCTATTATAAAATGACCCATAAACATAATTAATAATCTAAAATCAATTCCGCAAACTAATGCAAATGGAACGCAATATAAAATCGAATGGACTAGCATATGATATCTATTATTACCTTTAGTACTAGCTATAAAGTCATTTTGCAATACATAATCTCCAATAAGGTGACACATTACTAAAATTATTATTTTATATATCATTAATTCACCTACTTATTTTAATGGTATATACATTTCATCGCTTACAACTTTTATCTCATCAGCCTTTATTATAACTGTCATATGTGGGTTATAATTTTCATCATTTCTCAACAATGCAACTACCTTTTCGCAAGCTTCTTTTAACTTTAGCATTTCATTACCATTCATTATTTAATTTCCTCCTTGCGGTTTTATTATATTTATAGCAATCCCACACAGTATCTTTTTTAACGCCTTGAAAAACAAGTGAAGGACTTTTAATTTTAAATATCTTTCCTAAGACAAATGCTTTTATCATTTCCAACATTTTTATCCCCTCCTACAATGGAACATCTCCATACAATATATCCATAGTTCCACTATTACTTTCTCCTCTAATCCATTTACCTATATCCTCTGCCATTTGAGTACTTAATACTTCTTTACCATCGATACAATATACTACCTCCATATGACACATTCCATTAGGATGGTCAAAAGGGCATTTATCAATATCAAATATCTTTCCTTCCCTATCTTCGCATTGTTTACAAGTTCTATTAGCAGAATGAGCACTGTGATATTTTAATTTCTGTGCATATGGATTAACTTGATTAGCGCTCTTTTGAGTTAGCTGTGCTTGATGATTAAGGGTAGTTCTTGCGAGTCTTAAAGCTTCATAATCTATTCCCCCTGCTCCATATCTACCAGCATAAGCACTTCCTAGCTTTTCTTTTATCTTAGCTTTATCCCAAGTTCTATGGCCACCTTTAGCAAATTGAGTAAGGTTTTTAGCTATTTCTGTTGCTCCTTTACCTTCTGCAATCATACTCATTATAGCTTCTTCTATCTTATCTCCACTTGCATTTACATCTTTCCAAAGTCTTTTACTTAATCCTTGGCCATCTTTATATATAGATCCTTTTATCATTTGTTCTACTACTTGCTTATTAACAATACTAGCTTGCTTCATAACATTTTTATATAACTCTGTATCTTTGTAATATTCTACTCCTTTCATAAGCACATCAACTTGAGCATTTAGAATATCATCAGTTACTTTTATGTTATATTCTTTTATTATTGCTAAGATTTCATTATGGAGTTGTTTGCAATAAGCAGTTCTTGCTATTTGAGTAGCATTTTTCTTATGTATATTAGCTTTATATTGCTTTAACATATTATCAAAAGCTTTATTATATACTTTCAGTATTTCTTGTTGCTCTTTTTTATTGAGCTTTAGTTTACTTTGTTTTAAGTATTTATCTAAATCTTCTATATATCTCATGGTATCACCACATAATTTTATTTATCATTTTATCTAACCATAGTGTTATTTTATCTATTTTAAATTGTTTGACTATTGCCATAAAAAGTTCATATTTTGCTTGCTGGAATTGTAAAATAGGTTTTTCGATTTCTCTTTCTGCCTTGTAATCTATTATAGAATCATAAAATTTCATTTAATCACCTACTTTGACATAAAAATAAGTCCTATTAGGACCTTACAACTCTTCATATTCTTTTTTCAATCTTCCTAGTTCTTTCCATAAGAACATATCTATATCTTTAGCTATATTTTCTGGTATTTCATATTCCTTTTTCTCGTCATACCATCCAAATCCAATAAAATATTTTGTTTTAGTTTCTTTAACTAAAGTCTTCCTTCTTTGACAATATGATAGATACTTTTCTAGTTCTTCTATTTGGTTCTTAAGTTCTTTAGCTTGTTCTAGTTTTTCATTATTCATTAGTCCACCTGCTTATTAAAAGTTTCATTAAATATATTTTCAAATCTATCCTTATATTCTTTTCTAATATCTTTATCTATTCTTTCATCTTCTAATATAGAGTTACATTCTTTTAAAAGTTCTTTAAATATATCGGTTTCAGTCAGTTTAACTTTAACATTTAAGACCTTATTTTCTTGTTCACACCCTTCTGTTGGTTTCATTTAATCACCTACTTTATTAACTAAATTTTTAGCTATTATTTTACCATCAAGTGTTAAATCTACTTTATTGCAATCACGACTACAAAATATACTAGGGTTATCTCTAATTACTTGATGTAATCCAAATGCTAAGTTGTCTGTAACTTCTTCAGAATCACCCTCTAAGTTAATTTTATGTTCTTTTACTATTGCATGAACTAATTCATGTAAGAAAGTTCTCTCTAACCCTTGGATATCTTGTATTCCACTATCTAACTCTATTGTATGATATTCATAATCTATTACTCCATAACATTGTCTCGCATTTAAAATTTGTCTTTCATCTTTACTGTTTATAGTATAATCAATACTTCCAACTCTAACTTTACTCGGTATTTTCATAAACTCCTCCTTACAAGTTATTTCTACATCTGACATAAGTTAATTTATTGCCCGTCACTTGAGATTTGAATTTCTTAATACAGTTGTGATATTTATAATTCTCTAAATATTTGCTTTTGCTTGTATCCAATGATTTTATTATAGATTCTAGCTCAGCCATAATATCACAAATTGGTTTTAATTGTTTTGCAAGCTCTCTCACAATTCTATCTGTATATGGAAACAATTCTTCGTACATATCTTCTTTATATTCCTCCTAAATACTCTTTTTAAGTTCTCGCTCTCTTATGAAGTTCTTGTTTTTAAGTACATGATAATCTCTAATAGCTTCTTTGTCGTTGCAATCAAGTAGCATTTTATTTCTCAATAAAGTAGCTTCTTTCATATTCTTCTTAAGTTCTTCATCTGTGACAGTTACTATGTACTCTTCATAGCATTTAGGACATTTAAAATAAGTTATTTGTAAGTTATCTTTTTCTTTTGTATGAAGTTTTATTGTAAATTTTCTTCCACATTTATCACAAATTGTTTTACTCATTTTCTTTTCCCCTTTTTTCTTTTTAGGATAAGCTTTGTTATAAATATCCCTAATTTAGTTAATATAAATACAGATAGTAATATTAATGCTAATACTGTACATATAATCTTAATTGCAATTTTATAATAAATATACATTTCTATCATTCTTTTTCACCTTCATCACCTAAAATAGTATCATCTAAACCACTCATACTATTTTGAGTCATATTGATTTTATCCATTTCATCGAGTAACTCTTCAAACTCTTTATCTGCTTCTTGTGCATCTCCAAAGTCTCTAATATAAGATTGGTGTGAACGTACATTAGCTTCAACTTCTTTCATAGCTAATTCTTTTGTTAGTATTTCATCATCTGGAATTGGATAATTATGACTAAATTCTAAGGAAGTATTAATATTCAAATCCTCTATGCCTTTTACATCTCTATAAAGATTTCCTTTATTAACTACTTCAATTATTAAATCTATTAACCAACGTACAGCTTCATCCCATTCCTGCCATTTTTCTTCACATCTACCTATTAAATCATCATTTAGCATTCTAAGTGCTTTACCACTTGCAACATTAACTAAATTTTCTGGTAATGGTTGGTCCATAAGTTCATACATATCCTTCTTAAGTCCTGTTAAATAGCTATCTGCTGCTACTTGAAAATTAAATGTAGAAGCTAATTTACCATATCCAGGAGTAGGAGCACTTCCATCTGCTGTTCCTAATGCCGGGTCACCTTTTAAATCAATTATTGATCCTGGTGCTATTTTTATGTTATTAATACTGTTTGGATCTGCATTTGTAAAAACATCTTGTTCAAACATTTTAAATTTAAGCGCATCCCTATAGTCCGATTGCGTCCTATTATAATCCATGGCCATATCCATTAAATCTTTTATATCGCTATGTCCTCTTATATCACCAGTTAATCCATCATTAAATATAACCTTACATGGTAATTGTGATAATCCAGTATTCCATTCTTCTTTCAATTCTTTTTTAATATTCTCGCCAGTTTCTTCATCTTCAGTTTCTACAAAAGCTTGAGCATCTGCTCCATCTACTATCTTATAGGTTGCCCAGCAGTTACCATCTCTAATTTCATATATCCATTTATGCCATCTTTGTTCTTGTTGTATTTTGCCTATTGTGTTTTCATCTTGATAAGCTATTTGTACTTTAATTAATTTCTCTGCATCGTTTGCATCATATTCATAAGTAAACTCTGGCATAGTATAAAATCTAAATCCTATTGGTTTATCAGATAAAGGGTTCCCTTCTTCATCTACATCAGTTGTTAATGTAAGCATTACTCTCTTTCCAATAGTACAATCTAAAAAAGCTTTAGAAAACTTATTCCAAAACTTGCCGTCATTTAATATTTTATTTATTATAGCTTTCTTATTATCAACTCTTCCAACTTCCGTTCCATCTAATGATTTTATTAGGAAATCAGGTTTAACTGCAGTCATAAATCTTTTCTGTTTTTTCATTAGCTTCTTAGTTATATTTCTTATTTCACGCGTAGGCTTATAGTCATCTGTTTTAACTCTCCATAATTGTCCTCGACAATCTTCTTCGTCATCTTCACTTGATTCCGGTCGTCCTTCATAAAACTCATAATATTGTTTTACTTCTTGCAATTCTTCAATGAATCTTGGGTCTGCACTGTATAAACCAAGTAAAGATTTATCTATTTGTTTATAGATGTCCACTTTCTCACCTCCTCCTACTCTCTAGCTCCTTTTCCACTAAATAATCTTAATGCTCTATCCATAGTTCTGTGTAATGTACTGTCTGTCATAACTGCATAACGTATCTTGTCACAAGCATGGTCATTAAGTTTTACAACTTCTTCTTTTCCTTTATCTAACTTATCACTATCCCACACATATGAGCTAAATTCTTCTATATCATAAGTACAACTAGGGTCTAGTGTTAACTTATTTATATTAAGCAAATAAGATACCAACTGTATTCCTATCTCGACATTATTTTTTGCTGGTATTATTCTTATTTTATTTCTACTGAAATATGAGTCTTTTCTTAGTTCTACCATTAAGGCTGCTGCAGAAGGGTCAATAGTAATGTATTCTGGCATTACCATGTTTTTTCTAATAAAATCTTTTAAATCTGCTACATATTCTTTAACTGTCTTTTGTCCTTCATTTCTCCCATCATGATAATAAGAAGCTATTTCATGATATCTTTTCTCTGGTGCATAATATCCAAATATACCAAATGTAGTAGCATTTTGAATACCAAAGTCACCAGCTATAAATATCCTTGTCCAATTTCTTTTCATTTGAACTGCGTGCATTTCTGGATTAAACATTGGATATACCGCACCATCTGCTACTGCCCATTGTCCAAGTATATATCTTAAATAGAATACACCTGCATACATACTCTTATATCTATTTTTAATCTTTTCAGATAAAGATAGATTATCATCCATAGTAAAATGCAAGTATAATAGATTTTTTTCTTTTGCTTTATCTATCCAGTTCTTTTTAAACCAATGGAAAGGTGCTCCAGGGTTACAGTTAAACCACCATTTACTGCCTTCAACTGAACAACGACCAGTAGCTTGGTTAACAAAACTTTCTGGCATCAATGCAACTTCATCAAAGAACATTCCTGCTAATGTTATACCTTGGATTAAATCTTGTGACCTTTCATCCTTACCACCAAATATATAAAAATAGTTAGTAACATTTCCTTTACTAACTACTAATAGATTATCTGCTCTTTTATCTTGTATTTGGTAATTCCTAGCTTTTAGCATAAGTTTAAGCCAGAATAAAACATTACGTCTAAATGAACCTATTGTTTTACCTGCCATACCAAAGTTCTGTCCATTAAACTTACACATTGCCCATATAACATATGATAATGACATCGATATAGTTTTACCACTTCTTATTGCTCCATCTGCTATAATTCCATCTTTATCTTTGACTGGACTATTATCATTCCACCAAGTTAAAACTTTCTTTTGCTTTTTAGAAAATGGTTTAAATTTTATAGTAGCCTTTTTAACTGTATGAGTTATATTATTTTTTATCTTGGACCATTTCTTTTTTAGATCATTAATCTTCTTCATCATCCCATACCTCTTTGGCTGTGTCGTCTAAAGCTTCTATAAATCCATCTTCTTCAACCTCTTCTTCTGTATTGTCTAGCTTATTCATTTCAATCTCTAACTTAAGTATTTCTAAATCAAGTTTAGCTTGAGTATGAGTAGGTAATAAGTCCATTCTGTCTGATAGCCATTGTAAAGCTTTCATCTTATCTTGAAGTTTAAGTTTTATTCCATCTTTACCTTGTGATACTTCACTTATAAGAGTTCCATCAACTTCATCACTGTCTTTTAAGTTTACACTACTCATAGTATAAGGTCCGTATTCACCTTCAACTTCTTTGCTTCCAAATTGTAGATAATCAGTTATATCTGCAAAAGCTATGTCTATGTACTTTTGGAATATATCATCTTCTGATAGCATGACTCTATTTAGCTTATTCTGTTTAAGCTTCTGTATTTCACTTTTAACTGAAGCTTTCTGAAGTAATTGATATCCTATTTGCTCCGCTGTTTTTCTTGAATATCCAGCTTTTATTGCTGACTTTGTGGCATTAAAACTTTTTATATAATAAACACAGAATAATCTTTGTTTTTCAGTAAGTTCAGCATTTTCTAATACCGACTCAACTTCATAGTTTGCAACTTGTTTTTCTGCATTCTTTTTATCTATGTTAAAAGGTGCACCCCTTTTATTTTTAGGTGCACCTTTATTTTTCTTTTCTTCACTCCATTTATACCTCTTTATCCATGATTTCAAGGTGTTTATGGATATATTATATTTAGTGCATATATCTTTCTGCTTAGCTCCTTTTAGATACTCTTCTTTAGCATTAATTTTTACATCTTCCATATCACCACCTCATTGTCTTTATATTTAAGCATTAAAAAAGAACCCTATCACTAGAGCTCTTTTTATTATTTATTTAATTTCATAAGGGTTAAACGAAAATACATAGCCTAAATTTCCCCTCATATCTGCTAAGTACCAATGAACACTATCTTTATCTGTAAAGTCTACTTCATAAGCATATTCTATACCTTCTATAGTTCCTTTAAGGATATTATCATCACTGTCTATGCTTTGTAATTCTTCTAATAAAGGCTTTATAAAACAAACCGCTTTATGCATTTCTTTTTCACTAGTCATCAATCTTACAAATTCTATTGCCATATCTCTACCTTCGTCACTACCTAAAGGTTTATGGCCTCCTAAATAATCCATTGATTTATAAGAATAAAATTTCATATATACTTTACATCCTCCACTTTTTATTTAACTATATTAATGAAAAATGTAAAATATAACTTTTATAATAAATTCATTAACTTATTTCTATAAGTTTGATTATTTGTTATTCTCATTAAGCTCTCAATTTCCCATTTTCTTGGTGTATTAGGAAGTTTCTTTCTAACACATAAATCAACTATGCTCTTTGCCTTCTTAAAACTTCTCACATGAGTATGACCTATCCTAAATTCTTTGTTAGTATTATGAACTATATATCCTTGCTTAACTTTATATATAGAATACTCTTTACGTTGAAATATTCTCCTTGCTCCATATGTTTTATTATGATTAGGAACTTCTTTCATTAGATCATCATACTTATACAAATCTTCTGGTATCTCTGTAACCTCTGCTATTTTATTTGCATCTATCCAACGTTTCATATCAACACACCTTTTATAATATTCTTTTAGTATTCGTTTGTTCTATAAAGTTCTTGATTGCATCATATTCCCATCCACAGTCAACTAATCCACTTACTAAACATTCCATCGATTGAACTGCTTTTAATTCTTCTGAACTAAAACAATCTCTTGGATTTGCTTTTTTATCTAATCCATGTTCTTCTCTTAATTGTTTAGCATTTTTATTAAATAGTGCTTTATAAATACAATTTGTATATGTTGAATATGCATGACCATGCATTCTTTCATTTTCGTTCGATTGTTGAATTGATTTTGTTAATGCTTGTCGCACTGCTATGCCCTTTTGTCTTTCAACTATTTTTTCTTTTAGTTGCTTTTCCATAGCATTAAATTGTTTAATATAAGCCTCTTTAAATTTCATAGCTTTATGCCCTGTATATCCCATGACTAATAATGTAAATCCATCTTTAGTCATATAAAACATAGGTTGTCTTTTATTTTGACTATTTTTATAAGAGGACTGCACGAAATTGTGCTCTCTAAATTCTTCACTACAATCTAGTTCTCTTATATCTTGCAATACTCTTCTATGCTCTTTTGTATATTGTCTATGCTCTTCTTTATCATAATAAGTGAACGTTTCAGCTACATCTAAGCTACTTACAACAGTAACCTCTTCTTTATTAAACTTTTGCACTTCTACTAACATTAACATCAATCCTTTCTTGTTGATTTTTTATATAATAAAAGCACCTACATTTCTGTAAGTGCTTGTTTATTCACAAAATAAAAAAGAGCAACTAGTTAGCTGCTCTTAAGGAGGAAATATCATGAGTATCATACAAGAGAATTCGTAGAATCGAACTACAACATAACATGAAAGGTTATTGGACCACCATTCCCACAAAGAAAGCCTAGACTTAAGGGAAACTAGGCTTTTAAATTAGGTTCATACAATATATAGTGTTTTAAAACTATTTGTAACTACTACTATTTTTAAGTAAATGTTAATCGCATTACCCTACGATTAATTAAGTTGTGTTTACCCCCACAACTATTGGCTGGGTTAGTGAGGTTCGAACTCACATCCTTTCGGTTAACAGCCGAATGCTCCACCTATTGAGCTATAACCCAATATTTGAGGAAGGCTTTACCGTACCTTCCTCGCAGAAACTTAAATTGTTATGAGAATTTAAGCTCATTTATATTTCTTGCTAATCTTCCATACTATAATGATACTACTTTTTATAGTACCCTGGCGTACCCTTATCTTATTTTATCTAATATTTTTCTATGTCTTTTGTGTATCCCATTCCAACTATAATTTAATTCAACGCAAATTCTTTCCCAAGTATAATTTTCGATATATCTCATTCTCATTATATTTCTGTCTGTTGCATCTTCTAAAAAATATATTGTATTTTCTATTTTATTTAACTGTTTTAGTGACTTTAGCCATTTCATATTATATATATTTTCTAACTCCTCTATTTCTGCCATTAATTCTAATAATCTATCGTTGTTTGAGTTGCTACCTTTTGGCATATCTGTAATGACCATTGATTTTACTCCACCTTTACTCGTATGTAAAAATTCTAATTTTTCTTTTATTATTTCCATTTCTCTTTTAGTTTCTATATACTCTTTTAATTCCTCTTTAGTCATATTCCCCTACCTCCAGTACTTCTAATCTATTTAAATGAATTATTTTATCTAGTTTCATAATTTAAATAATTGTCATTCCAGCAGTTCCAACAAGGATATAATGTACTATTGTGTTTTATTGCTATGCCATGTCTTATACTGATTCCATCATGAAAAACTCTTTTATTATATTTTAAACATATATGGTCTTTTCTTTTATCTGTTTGTTCTAATTCTGTCATGTTTAAATGTTTACAGTTATTACAATCCATAATATCCTCCATTAAATAGAAATTATATTCCTTATATATTTAAACAATTTCAAATTCTTTAATTTTGTGGCTCCCTTCATCACCCAAAGGACATTCATCACATGATACCTTTGGACAAAACACTCTGTCACAATTAATTTCTTCTTCTCCAAGTACTTCCACATAAAAGAATTTATCAATTTCAAATTTTACGCCTTTATATATTCCATATATTCTTTTCATAAATTCCTCCTCCTGGTACCGACATTTATGCCGGCACCACTTAAAATATATTTTATTAATTCAATCTTTGTATATCTTCGATTATATCTAGTGTTAAATAATTCTTTGGTATATCAAGCTCTACTGATTCCCCAGTCTTTTTGAAATAATTCTTAGGTAATCTATAAGAAAAATCTTGTATATTCACACCATCAATTAATTTTATTCCATCCGTTATGGTATGACACATGAAGTACTCTTCATTGTCTACCATCAGTTCTCCAACTACTATAAATTCACCCTTTTGTATAAATCCTTCTAAGTTTTTGCCTATATCTTCAACCTTATATAAATCAAATTCTAATCTCATATTACCTCCTACTTAAACACGCCAGCATTTAATCTAGCAACTATTCTTTCTTTTTTTCTATCTGTCCATCTATATACTTCTGCTGGACTTATTCCGTATATTTCTTGAATCCAATCTATACAAATTAATACATCTGCTATTTCTTCTGCTAGATTATCTTTATCTAGTTTACCTCTCTTAGCCTTTGAAATAGCCTGTATAAGTTCTGCATTTTCTTCCATGGCTATTGTACTGCATAAGTCCTTATCGTACTCTACTGCTTGTCTATAATCTGTATATTCCATTTTATTTATTATCCTTTCTTGTTAAATTGTAATTGGCTAATATGTATTTTATTCCGCAAGTGTCACATTTTCGATTGCACATTTCACTATGATCATAACAATATTGGTGCATTTCTTTATCTATATCATAAAAAGTAACTTCTTCTTTTGGTTTTTCTGCTAATTTGCAATAGCTCCAATCAGATAATTTGCCTTCTGCACTTATGACATAGAAAGCTGTAATAGGTGATGATTTTTTAATAAAATAAGCATTAAACCATTCTATTTCGTCATCACTTACTTTAACCTTTGTTCCAACAGGTACTTTACTCCAATCAACTTCCTCACGTTCCCAAAGTTCTTTCAACTTCCCTATACCAAATACTTTTACTATGTCATTATTTTTATTTTTCTTATGAGTTAAATCTTCGTTATAGTCAAATAATGTTGAATTTAATGTAAAATTATTTTTAAATAGATTCCTCTCGATTAATATGCATTGTTGTCCACCTCTAATAGTTACTACCATTCCATCTTTTAAATCTGATTTATTCATTTAATCCCTCCTTAAAATCCATAGTAATAAATTCTGAATAAGGCAATTCTTTGATTACATCACATAAAGTATGCCATTCATCTAACTTATGATTCTTTCTAGCATGATATATAGTATTTAGCACTTCATAATTAAGCTGAACCGTTCTCTTTTGGTTATAAGAAGAAGGTAACATTTGTATTAATTGCCACCAATAATTCTTATCCTTTGTTTCTAAATATTCTTCTCTATACGAATTAAGTCCAATTAACACGAGTTCCAACATTTCAATACTGTCAAAATTTAGATGTTCATGACTAAAATCATTTAGAGTAAATTCTTTAGCATGTATCTTATGCATAGTAGAGCAGCTATTTGCTACTGTACCAACTTTATAAGTATCAAATTCTTTCCACCAATATAATGGTGCTGTTATATCCATTGTCACTATAACCATTCTCATCCATTTTCTATGGTCTTTTCCAGCGATACATAAATTTTTAAGCATTTTATAATCATTTGGTCCTATTTTACAATTATTTCTTAATTTGGTTATATAAAACTTACTATCTATTCTATCCCAGCTATTCATAGGATTTCTTGCACCCCTTACAGCACCTTCCCAACCATAAACTTCTATATTTTCTGCTTTAAGCATTTATCCCTCTCCCTTCAAGCATTCTTGTATAATTATCTATCTTATCAAGTTGGCCTTTATATTTACAAAGTTCAGTATTTAATCTGCACTCATTCTCTTCATGTTGTTTTATAACTTTCTCTAGCAGTTTTATCTTATTCTCTAAGTAATTATTAGATAAACTAAGTTCCTTATTTGCTTCTAACAAGTTGCATACACTATTTTCCTTACTTTCTATATCTTTTTCAAGAAACTCTATTCTTGCTTTTAACTCATTTATAAATTTTCTATTTGAAAGCATATACCCATCTCCCTATTCTTTATCAAATCTTTTAACTAGCAAGAAACTAATATGTTTATACTTTTTACAGTCATCTAATGTTACATTCTCGCCCTCTGTGGCTTTCTCTAAGCCTTCTTTAGTTAAGTCTTTATTAAGTGTACCCCTATCAAAATCCATTATTGTAGCCTTGGCATTAAATGAGTTAACTTGATTAAGTCCTAAATCTGCCATGTCTTTTACCACTTGCATTTTTAATCTAGCTATATTATCCTGCATTATATCTATTTCATTTTTATACTCAACTATTTTTTCTATCTTGTTGTATAGATCTATCTTTCTTTCATCCATAATATCCACCCCTATTTCATACTTTGATATATAAGTATATCTAGTAACTGTGACAGTCTTAAAACTTCTCCAGTCAAACCGTACTGTGCATATAGGTTACTTAAAATGCTTTGTAATTCCTCTAACATTCAATCACTCTCCTATCAACTCGTTGAAAACTTTCTTTGCATCTTCAACTGTATAATCGGAATAACCAACTGTATCACATAGTGCTCCCTCGTTAATACCTATCTGTTGATAATCCTTCATTTTAGCACCTACATAAGGAATTATCCAACCAGCACTCACTACCTTATATTCCTTATTTTGTTCAATGCATTTTATTTTCAATTCTAACTGTTTCATTAATTTAGGGTATCTTTTATAAAACTCTTTATTGTTATCTCTACATCGCTTTAATCTTTTTATCATTTCTTTTCTTTCTTTCATATAACCACCCCCTATTTTCATTTGATTCTTATTTGATAATAGGTGATTAATACTATACTGTTTTAATCACCTATTCTGTTGTTAAAATCCTATTTGTTCATTCTTATAAAACAATTCTCTTTCTACAAGAGGTAATGGCTCTAATATACGTTGACTTTCTTCGTATCTAAATCTATCTTCTAACTCTTGTAATGTCGTTCCATCTGCTCGAAAAGGTATTGGACTATCCTTGTCCATATCTAACATATGTTGCCATAAGAAAGGGTATCTTCTCCTTACAACCTTTAGACTTCTATTGTTTTGTTTAGGACATAGATAGCAACCTAGCCTTTCA
>NZ_JANKBY010000049.1:0-16874 GCF_024621905.1 Terrisporobacter muris | reverse complement strand
AATTTCAAATTCATTTTTTTTAAATTTTATAATTCCTTCTTTTTGCATTAGAGACAATTCATGGGATAAAACGCTTCTATTTACACATAAATAGTTAGCTAGTTGGTCTCTATCAAAAGATATTTTAAACTTGTTTGAATTATTATTCTTTTTTTGAATTGATAAATAAATCATAATTTTATCCCTTATACTTTTTTGAGATACCAGCTCTATTTTATGGCATTTTTTTGCACAAATATTTGCTAAACATGTAATGACATTACCATAAATCTTTGAAGTATCCTCTTCAGATATAACTTTCCCCTTTTCTAATATTTTTTTATCTATTTTTAAAATAAAAGATGGCTTAGTTGCATAGGCATAGTAAAAACTATTTCGAGATGGTGTACATAATATATCTAAACCAAAAACTTCATGAGTTTTCAACTTAGATAATAAACTCTCACTACCGTCAGGACAATATTTGCACACATTTACTTCTCCTTCTAGTACTAAACCTAGATAATCAATGTAATCATCTTCCTTTATAATCAATTCACCTTTTTTTATAAAAACAACTTTATATGATAAAGAAGACAAGAATTCTTTTATTATAGCCTTGTCTACACCTTTAAATATTATAGATTTTGAACATATTTCCGTTACTCTATCCTCATTGAAATCCATCATAATACCCACCTCTTTTCCCCTTAAGTAATTATACCATTTTTGTATTAAAAAGTTGTTGCTCAAAAACTCATTTATATTATATAAAACAAAAAGTATGTTGTTCATACAACATACTTTCAAAAGTATTAATTACAGTATATAATTTTTATTTCATCTTTATTAAAGATTCGGTTATAACTTGTCCATTTTTATTGCTATAAATTTAGTCTATTTATATATTACAATAGTTTAAAAGACAATAAAAGCATCATATTATTTAACTGTTACACTTTTTGAAGATGAAGCAAAACCTTTTTTGGACATTTTAACTGTTATAACTTTCTTCTTTGATTGTTTAGGTATAGAAATTGAGTAAGTTCCATTTGATTTAACTGTAGATTTACCTATTTCTTTGTTATTAACATAAGCTCTTACTGTTGCTCCCTTAGAACCTTTACCAGTTATTGTTTTTTGTGTTGATTTTACAGAGTTAACTGTAAGTAATTTAGTGAAAACTTTTTTAACAGTTACAGTTTTAGATTTTGTAATATAACCTTTTTTATACATTTTTACTAATATGTCTCTACCAGAAGATTGTTTTGATATTTTCATAGAATAAGTACCATCTGATTTTACTGTAGCTTCTCCTATTTTTTTACCATCTACAAAAGCTCTTACTGTTGCTCCGCTTTTCCCTTTACCAGTTATTCTTGTTGAAGTTGATTTTACTTGATTAACTGTAAATGTAGAGAACTTAGCATATTCAACCTCTACTAAATTCAGTTTTGCACCATAACCTTCTTTTTCTATTTTAATCATTAATACAGAGTCTTCCTCTTGCTTAGGAATAGTTACTTTATATGTATTATCTGATTTTACAGTTGTTGTATATGTTTTAAAATTCTCTGTCGTAACACTTACTTTTGCACCAGCTACACCTGTTCCTGATAAAGAAGTTGCTCCTGGCAATACTTTTTTTACAGTGAAAGGTGACATTGTTTTTAAAGTTTTTGTTGTCTTAGGACTTATTGTATAATTCCCTTTAGTTGCGGTTACTAATATTATATATTCACCTTTTTTTAACTTTAAATTTACCTTATTTGATATCTCTTTTGAATTACTTACTCTTGTATCTGACCATATTACTGATTCCCCATCACTACCAACCATTGCTATTTCAAATAATTTTGATGTTGACTTATAGCTCAGATTTATACTCTTATCACTAGCTAATTTAAACTTGTACATTATCATAGACAAATCTGCATTAACTGTATATTTTTTTTCAGTATCTAATTTGATACTACTAGTTTTAGTTTCTACTTCTGCATTTTCATCAAACAGGATATCTCCTAAAATATCTTCCACACTTGTGCTTCTTGGAATTGCATTTGTTAGTTCATCTGCAAAAGATGATGCTGTTATACTTATTATCATCATAAATGATAGTAACAGTGATAATAATTTTTTCTTCATTGATTTCCCCCCAATTTACATATTTATTCTAAAGATAACACTTGATGGTAATTAATTCCACCTTTCTTAAGCTATTGTAACTTATTTGTTAAAAAATGAGCAAGCGAGCTTATTTTAAACTCACTTGATTATTTTAATTACATATTAAATTTAATAATGTTTCATTTGGAGGTACTATTGGATAAACATCATAGTCAGTATTTATTACACATTCTAAAAATACAGGCCTATCTATATTTATCTCACTTAAAATAGTTTTTAGTTCTTCTATATTTGTCGCCTTATACCCATCTATTCCATAGGCTTTTGCTAACATTACATAGTCAACACTAGGATCTACGTTTGTTTCTGAGTATCTTTTATTTGAGAAAAGTTTTTGCCACTGTCTAACCATTCCTAGAGTAGAATTATTAAACAGTAATATTAACATAGGTATTTTATAAGTAGAAACTGTAGCCATTTCATTACAGTTCATTCTAAAACTTCCGTCTCCTGTAACTAAAACTACATTTTTATTTGGTACACCAAGTTTTGCTCCTATAGCTGCACCTAATCCAAATCCCATGGTTCCAAGTCCTGCTGATGTTATAAAGCTTTTTCCAAGAGGAAAATTCCAATACTTAGCAGTCCACATTTGATGCTGACCAACGTCTGTAACTGTTACTGTATTATCGCCTATTCTTTTGTTTACTAAAGATAATATATTTTGTGGATGGAACTCTTCTTCACCTATGATATGTTCTTTGTCCTCATAAGTTTTTATTTCATCTTTCCACTTAGAATTATCCTTTTTATCTACTTTATTATATAAATCTTTAAGCAAAAACGATAAATCTCCCACCAAATCAACCTCTGCTTTTATATTTTTATTTATTTCAGAAGGATCTATATCTATGTGAATTACCTTAGCATTTTTAGCAAATTCAGAGCTCTTACCTATTACCCTATCACTAAATCTAGCTCCTATAGCTATTATTAAATCTGAGTTGGATATAGCTAAATTTCCTTCCCTGCTACCATGCATTCCTAGTAAACCTAAAGATAATTCATCATTTCTATCTATGTCCCCTAGACCCATTATTGTATTTAATACTGGAGTGTCTATTTTTTTTGCAAAATCCACAAGGAGTTTTTCCTCGTTTGCAGATTTCACGCCTCCTCCAGCATATATTATTGGTCTTTTACAATCTCTTATTAACTCACGAGCTAAATCTACTTTTTTCTTATTTTCACACTCTTCTTTTAGTTCAAATTCGCTCTTTGAAGGATTTTCTAAATTAGATGGAATGTAATCATCTAAATTAAAATCAATTTCTGCCAACATTAAATCCTTTGGGATATCTATTAATACAGGACCTTTTCTTCCACTATTGGCAATTTTGAATGCTTCTCTTATGGTTTTTGGCAAGTCTTCTACTTTTCTTAATAAGAAATTGTGTTTTGTTACTGATAAAGTAACACCAGTTATATCTATTTCTTGAAAAGAATCTTTTCCTAGCAAAGCTGTAGGAACTTGACCGCTAAAGCATACTAAAGGAGAAGAGTCCATATATGCTGTTGCTATTCCTGTAATTGCGTTTGTTGCTCCTGGACCTGAAGTTAAAAAGCATACACCTACCTTATTACAACTTCTTGCATATCCATCAGCAGCGTGAACTGCTCCTTGTTCATGAGAAGTTCTAACATGATTTAATTTATCTGTATAATCATATAAAGCATCATAAAGAGGTATCACCGCTCCTCCAGGGTAACCAAATATGGTGTCTACCCCTTCCTTTATAAGACATTCTAATATTACTCTTGACCCATCCACCTAATTTACCTCCTTTTATATATAAATCTTATTTATTTAAGAAAGTCATCATACTTCTTAAATTTCTACCTGTTTCTGATATTTCTGCATGATATTGTTGAGTTCTTCTATTTAAGAAATCTTCACATCCATCTTCATTTTCTTGTATCCACTCTTTTGCAAATTTTCCATTTTGTATATCTGTAAGTACATCTTTCATAGCTTCTTTAGACGCATCATTTATTACTCTAGGTCCTGATACATATCCACCCCATTCAGCAGTATCACTTACTGAATAATTCATTCTTTCAAGTCCACCTTCATACATTAAATCAACTATTAATTTCATTTCATGTAAGCATTCAAAATAAGCAACTTCTGGTTGATATCCTGCATTTACTAAAGTTTCAAATCCAGCTTTTATTAACTCTTCACAACCACCACAAAGTACTGCTTGCTCTCCAAATAAATCTGTTTCAGTTTCTTCTTTAAAAGTAGTTTCAAGTACTCCAGCTCTAGTTCCACCTATTCCCTTAGCATAAGCAAGAACTGTCTCTTCTGCTTTCCCACTGGCATTTTGATATACTGCAAATAAACAAGGAACTCCACTTCCTTCTTTGTAAACAGATCTTACTAAGTGTCCTGGTCCTTTTGGTGCTACCATTACTACATCCACAAATTCTGGTGGATTTATTAAGTTATAATGTATGTTAAATCCATGAGCAAAAGCTAAAGTTTGACCTTCTCTTAAATTTTCTTTTATATGCTCATCATATATTTTCTTTTGAGCTGTATCTGGCATTAAGCACATAACTACATCACTTTGTTTAGTAGCATCTGATACGCTTACCACTTCAAATCCATCATTTTTAGCTTTTTCTCTTGATTTACTAGTATCATGTAATCCTACTACTACCTCTACACCGCTATCTCTAAGGTTTTGCGCATGAGCATGACCTTGACTTCCATATCCAAGTACTGCTACCTTTTTCCCTTTTAAGGCATCCATTTTTACATCTTGTTCATAAAACATTTTCATTTCAATTTTCCCCCTGTGTTTAGTTAAAATTTATAGTTATGAATCTATCTTTTTAGATATTTCTTCATATTCATTTAATCACTACATTACTTTTAAGTCAGATACATCATGTAACTTTCTCATATAATTTATTACATCTTCTAAAGATGTTGTTTCATCATTTATTGTTAATTGCATTCCACAGTTTTCTACTGATATACTCATTGATTCAACTTCTAACTCTTTTCTTCTAAGGGTCATTGCCACCCTTAAGAATGAATCCATGCCTTGATTTAAATTTGCATATACATTTCTTTTCATATAAATTACCTCCTATTAACTCTTTACAGTTTTTATGCAATAAAAAAACTTCCGCCATTATAAGCAACATTTGTTTGCTCATAAGGACGAAAGTTATATTCCGCGGTACCACCTTACTTATAACCTAAAAAAATATACAGGTTATCTCTCATTTATTCTAGTCAGAGCTAATCTTAACTATAGCTAAGTAACGCTAGCATACGTTCATATTTACTAAGAAAACTTTTCAATATGAAAGCTGGGAGTGATCATTATATACTTAAATTAACACCAATTCTCAGCAATCTTGGCTCTCTGTAATTAATTAGATTAAGTATTTTTGTCTCCGTCAACGCTTTTAAAATTTATTAATTTCAATTTATAACAGTAATTATATTTAGGTTATTATATAATGTCAACCTGTTTTTTGAAATTTTCTGAATCTTCTTTTTAATATACAATCCACACAAATACGAATGTAACTATATCACTGTATTTTATCTATTAAAATATTATAATATTTTTAAATCGATATAATAATATTTTTTAATCATTAAGGAGGGTAAATAAATGGCTAAAATAAAGAGAAAAGCAATTATAGATAAGGACTACTGTGTTGCTTGCGGTACTTGTGTAAAGGTATGTCCTTTTAATTTAATACACATAGAACAAGGTGTCTTTGCAGATATAAACTTAGATAAATGTGTCGGATGTGGAAAGTGTGCGAAATCATGTCCTGCATCTGTTATAAATATAGAAAAAATGGAGGTTTAAGAATAATTATGACTAAAAATAAAAAGACTTTTAAAGATTATATGTGGATTTTAAGTGTCACATACTTAGCATTAGGATTTTTTAATATACTATTTGCGTGGCTAGGTCTATTATGTTTCTCAATACCTCTAATAATTTCTTTAACTGGTCATGGTAAAACTTATTGCAACATTTACTGTGGTAGAGGTCAAATGTTAGATTTAATTGGAAATAAACTGAAATTATCAAAAAATAGAGACATTCCTAAATTTTTAAGAAGTAAGTGGTTTAGATATGGATTTTTAACATTCTTTATGACCATGTTTATTGTTATGTTATTTAATACTTACTTAGTGTTTAATGGAACTAATGGATTGAAAGAAGTTGTAAAATTACTTTGGACATTTAAAGTTCCTTGGTCATGGACTAATACTAGTCTGGTAACTCCGTGGGTAGCTCAATTCGCCTTCGGATTCTATAGTATGATGTTAACATCAACAATCCTTGGAATAATAACAATGTTATTGTATAAACCAAGATCTTGGTGTGTTTATTGCCCAATGGGAACTATGACACAATTAATATCAAAAGCAAAATATACTGATAAAAGCAATATATCATGTAACAGTTGTAGTAACTGTTCTAGCAATGTTATCTAAAAAAACTATTCAAATATAAAATAGGCATTACCTTATATTAAGGATGATGCCTATTTTATATTACAACTATTTATTTTTATCACACCATATTTTGCATATATGTGCTTTTTTACTACAAAGTACATTTTTTGAACCACATGAAGGACACTTTTCTTTATCTTGTAAATAATTTATCTCATAAATATTATCACAATCAAGACATTTAAATTTGCAGAATTTGGCTCTATAATTTCCACCATCTATTCTTATTGCCTTTCCTTGAGTTAAGGCTATAGCAACTTTTTCTCTAGCTGAATCTATAATATTTTGAAAAGTTTGTCTAGATACCTTCATTTTTTCTGCACACTCTTCTTGATTTAATTTTTCAATATCTTTAAGCCTCATGGCCTCTAGTTCTTCTAATTTTAGTATTACTTCCTCTAATTCACATTTAGACTTTCCCATTGGAGTAAAATAAGTACTCTCTGGGAAAAAATCTACTGTTCTAACTTTTGTTGGTCTTGCCATCTAAACTCCTCCTTACATTTGGAACATAGTCCTGTAAAAATAATATCTATGTCATATATATCCAAATCCTTTTCCATTTCTGCTTTATTTTTTAATTCTAAACATTGTAAATTAATATCTTTACTTTTAATATCAATTATACTATTACATTTAGAACATTTAAAGTGAATATGAAAAGGATCTTTGCTAAATATTTTTAGTTCAAAATATCCTATGCCATTGATGTTTATTTCTTTAACTATATCAAATGTTTTAAAAAGGTTTAAAGTTCTATGAATTGTACTAAGACCAATTCTTTTATCTTTTAATCTATCATGAATTTCTTTTGAGTTTAAATGAGTTTTACTTTCGATTAGCACCTCTAATATGGCCAACTTTTGAATAGTAAATTTATACCCATTATTTTTTAAAATCTTTTCGATTCTTACAACAATATCATCCATGTTATTTATTCATTACAGTGACCTTCATGCATGTGTTCTCTGCAAACACTTCCACTTGATACTAGTGTTCCATCAATATATTTATTTATTATATCATCAGTTGATCCACTAGCTCCCACTATTACATCTATATTATTGTCTGCAAATAATTGTTGTGCTGTTTCTCCCATACCTCCAGATATAATGATATTTACATCTAAATCTTTTAAAAATACTGGTAGAAAACCTGGTCTATGCCCTGGATTAGCAACAAATTCTTTTTTTGAAATACCATTATTTTCTATATCATATATTTCAAATCCTTCACAATGACCAAAATGACCACTTACACACTTATTTTCACTTGCAACTGCTATTTTCATTTTACATACCTCCATTAATTTATTAATTATATTTTAATTATTTTTTTAATATTATTTAACATATCCTCAATAGCTTTTTTTGCCAGACTATTGTCATATTTAGTTATGGGCTTTAGTTCATTTATAGATTTTACAACAATGTTATCGTAAGGAATTTTTCCAACAAGATCAATATTTTTACTTCTTAAATATTCATCTATTTCTTTTGACATGTCTTCGTTAATATCATATTTGTTTATACATGCCATAGTAAAAATACCAAAATGATTGCAAAGATCTACAACTCTTGTCAAATCTTTAATTCCTGATTTAGTTGGTTCTGTTACTACTAGTACTGCGTCACTTCCTGTTATGGAAGATATTACAGGACAACCAATTCCTGGGGAACCATCTATTATGGTAAAACTATTATTGTCATTAGCTGATGATGCATTTCTTCTCAACTGGCTTATTAATTTACCAGAACCATCACTTCCAATTTCCATTTCTGCTCTAGATATTACTCCTTTGGCCACTTTGCTTAAAAATACATCTGCTGTTTTTGCATCTTTTAATTTTATAGCTTCATAAGGACATACTAATTTACATGCTCCACATCCTTCACATAAAAATGGATCTATTTTGTAATTTTTAATAGCTGAAAATTTACATACTAATTCACATTTATTACATTGTTTGCATAAGTCTTTATTTATTTCAGCTTTTTTGCCTCCAATAAAACTACTTTCTTCTATATTCTTACCTTTGTAAAACAGATGAAAATTAGGTGCATCTACGTCACAGTCAACTCTTGTTACATCATTAATTAATTCACTTAATGCTGTTGCTATAGTTGTTTTTCCTGTTCCACCTTTTCCACTTAATACAACTAGTTCCAAGGTAGCACCTCCTTTAATCTATTAGAAAGCTTGTCAAATATGCGTTTGTAATTCGGATCACTGTAAAGCATTTCACCTTTTGAATATATTCTTGCAGCTTCTTTATCATAAGGTATACTTCCTAATAAGGTGATTTTTTCATCTATGCAATATTCTTTAATTATGTTATTTTCATCATCCTCTTTGTTTATAACTATACAAAATGGAATTTTATATAGTTTTACAAGCTCTACTGCCATTTTTAAATCATGAAGTCCAAATTGAGATGGTTCTGTTACAAGTATGGCTACATCTGCATAATTAAGGGCATTTACCACATTGCAAGATGTTCCAGGAGGACAATCAATTAAATTATTACCCTGTGGAAGGTTTTTCAAAAGTGTTTTAATAACAGGTACAGCCATTGGCTCACCCACATTTAAAACACCTCTAATACAATTTAAATCATTGATACTACCTATTTCTATTTTACCAATCTCTCTTTTTCCATATGATATAGCATCAAATTTACAACTTATTTGACAAGCTCCACAACCATGACATAATTTATCAAATAAAAGTATCTTATTATTTGATTTTGCAAGAGCATTAAATTGACATACCTCTACACATTTTCCACAATTTGTACACTTATCTTTATCTATAATTGGATATTCTACCATAACCTTTTCTTCATTATGTATTTTGGGGTTTAGAAATAAAAAACCATTAGGCTCTTCCACATCACAATCTATATAATTGCTTTTTAGTGCTAAAGACAAATTTGTTGATACAGTTGTTTTTCCTGTGCCACCCTTTCCACTAAGTACAGCTATATTCATTGTCAATTCATCTCCTATAAAAAATTCGCTTCGCTCATATCGCCAACCATATATCTTTGCTCCACTGCAGATACATCCGTTGCTCAAAATCCCCTTCGCTCATATCGCCAACGATATATCTTTGCTCCGCTACAGATACATCCGTTGCTCAAAATTCGCAACCCTTTAGAGACATGTCGGCGAAACACTCCATGTGGCCAAATTAAAGATACTATCCTTGATGTGGTGCTCCACAAGAGTTTATTTCTTCAAGTTCTTTATTATTATATTTTTCAATAACTTCATCTATTGGTAAACTAGAACATTTATATGCTTTTATATTAGATTCACTAATTATATCAAATGCATTTGGTCCAAGGCTTCCTGTAATAATAACCTGAACTTTTTCATCTATTAACTGATTTGAAGAAGCAATTCCAGCACCTCCAGATGCTGTAAATCCTTTATTTTCAATTACATTAAATTCTTTACTATCTGTATCATAAATTTGAAAATAATTACATCTTCCAAATCTTTGATCTAGTAAACTTTCTTTTGTTCTCCCATTTGTAGAAATGGCTATTTTCATGTTGAACTCTCCTTTTACTTATTAATATTTAGTTCATCTATTATTTTTTTTACTATAGGATTAAATACCTGATCTAAATCTTCTTTTTCCCTATTATCTTGTGATAGCTTACTTATGCTACTTAACATTGGTAGTTCACCAAATAGTTTTAAGTTATTTTCTTGTAAAAATTTATTTGTACTTTCTCCATCAAACAACTTAATTTTTTTGCCACAATCTTCACATATTATGTAGCTCATATTCTCAACTACCCCAAGTAGTCTTACATTCATTTTTTTAGTCATCTTTACAGCTTTTGACACTATCATAGATACAAGATCTTGAGGAACAGATATCATAACTACTCCATTTATAGGAATTGATTGCATTACTGTAAGTGCTACATCTCCTGTTCCTGGTGGCATATCTATAAGAAGATAATCTAAATCTTCCCAGATAACATCTGTCCAAAACTGTTTAACCATATTAGATAACATAGGACCTCTCCATATTACAGGGTCATCCTCATTATCTGTAATTAAATTCAAGGACATAATTTTTATGCCATCCTTATTCTGCACAGGTAAAATTCCCTGTTCAATATATGTTGCTCTTTTATCTTTTACTCCTAATAATCTTGGAATACTGGGTCCTGTTATATCTGCATCTAATACACCAACTTTATATCCTTGTTTTTTCAATGTTTTGGCTATTAATGAACATATGGATGATTTTCCTACTCCACCCTTTCCACTCATTACCCCTATTATTTGTTTAACATTATTTAAAGGATTATTTTCAATCATACAACTTTCTTTGTCCTTTGTGCATTTTTGTGCAGTTGGACAGCTGTTACAACTAGCCATATTTTCATCTCCCACTTAGTTATTAGCATATGCTAATTAAATATTAGCACCATTTATAGTTATTGTCAAATGCCAATAACTATTTTTTTCATAAAAAATAGAGGATATTTCTTATCCTCTATTCTTTATAACTATAAAATTACTTCTAAGCTTTCATCTTGATCACTTATCAATTTTTCTGCATTTTTTATACTGCTATAAGTTTTATATCCACCATCTATATTTGAAGTATTATATCCATATTGATTTAAAATAGTGCATGCAATGTATCCTCTTAATCCAACTTGGCAACATACATATATTTTTCTATCCTTAGGTATTTCATTTAGTCTATCTCTCAATTGTCCTAATGGTATATTTATAACATTTGGTATAGATCCATTTGCAACTTCATATTCTTCTCTTACATCCAAGATATATTCATTATTTTTCACCAAGTCCTCAACTTCATACCATTGTGTATTTTCAACTATATTTTCCATAATATTTGCACCACAGTATCCCATCATATTTACTGGATCTTTAGCCGAATTGTAGGGTGGAGCATAACATACTTCTGTGTCTTGTAAATCATATACTGTAAATCCTGCTTTTATAGAATTTGCTATTAAATCTATACGTTTATCTATTCCAACTTCTCCCACACCTTGAGCACCTAATATTTTACCTGTTTCTGGATTAAATAACATTTTAAATGAAACTTGCGTTGCTCCTGGATAATATCCCGCATGAGATGCTGGGTGAATATGAATCGCTTCATATGGAATACCATGTTCTTTAAGAGTTTTTTCATTATTTCCTGTTGCTGCTACAGTTAAATCAAATACTTTTGCAACTAACGAACCTAAAGTTCCTTTATATTCTACATCTTTTCCTGATAATATATCTGCCACTAACCTACCTTGTCTATTTGCAGGCCATGCTAAAGGAATCATTGTCGGTTTTTTATTTACAAAATCTATAACCTGTACAGCATCACCTACAGCATATATGTCTTCATCTGAAGTTCTCATCTTACTATTTACAACAATAGCTCCTCTTTCATTTACTTCTAGTCCAGCATCTTTTACTATTGAACTTTCAGGTGTTACACCTATAGAAAGAATAATCATATCTGTTTCAATTTCTTTTCCACTTCTTAAAATAACTTTTTTACCATTATTTTTGAACTTAGCAGGCTTATCTTTTAATATTAATTTTACACCTTTTTCTATTAAATGAGAGTGAAGTATGCTTGCCATTTCATAGTCCACAGGTTTCATAACTTGTTCTCTTGAGTGAACTAATGTTACTTCAACTCCTCTTTCATGTAAGTTTTCAACCATTTCTAACCCTATAAATCCACCACCTATTACAATAGCTTTTTGCGGCTTTTTAATATCAACATAACTTTTTATTTTATCAGTATCTGCAATATTTCTAAGAGTAAATATATTTTCACAAGATTTTATTCCTTCTATATCTGGTATTTTAGGCATAGCTCCTGGTGAGAGTATTAGCTTGTCATATGTCTCTTCATATATCTCTCCAGTTTTATGATTTTTTACCTTAACTTTTTTATTGTTTTTATCTATTTCTATGACTTCACTTAAATTTCTAACATCTAAATTAAATCTTTCTTTCATTCCTTCTACAGTTTGAACAAGAAGAAAACCCCTATTTTTTATACTCTCCCCTATGTAATATGGAAGTCCGCAGTTTGCAAACGATATGTACTCTCCCTTTTCAAACATAATTATTTCAAAATCTTCATTTAATCTTCTAAGTCTTGCCGCTGCAGAGGCTCCACCTGCTACTCCTCCAACTATTAAAACTTTTTTAGACATGTTTTTCCCCTCCTCTTGGATTTTATCCATATAATTATATTATAGTATCAATAGTTGCAGAATACATCTTATTTAGTAAGTTATTGCTTATCATTTGATAATACTAGTATAAAATTCATATTTATAATAATATTGTTACACAATGTAAAAGAGTTGTTGAAGAACTATCTCATATCCTTGTCTGTAAAAAAGAGCTACCTTATAAATAATTTTTAATTATTTATAAGGTAGCTCTTAATCTCATTTTTATAAAACACTTACCAATATGGCACCTTCTGATGTATAAGTTCCCATAACTGAACCTATTTCGCTTATAATAATTTCTTCAAAATCGTGATTTTTCAGTATTATTTCCTTAGCTTTTTCCGCCTTTTCTAAACAATTTGCATGAGCTATAGCTAAAGATGTATAGTTTCCATTACTAATCATATCACTAATTTTTCCTGCAACCTTTTTTATAGAATTATTGCATCCTCTTGCCGAATCTATTGGTTTTACCTCACCATCACCAACTTTTATTATAACTTTCATATTTAAAGCATTTATGAGCTTTCCAGCTAATGGATTTACCCTTCCACCTTTTATTGCATTTTCTAAAGTTTCCAATGAGCCATAGAAAAATTTATCTTTCTTTAATTTTTCTATTTCATCTATTACCTCTTCAAAAGTCTTGCCTTCTTCCACCAATTTAGCAGCTTTTATAATAAATTGTCCCTGTGCTATTGATCCTGTTTCTGTATCTATTACTGCTATTTTTTTATTTGGATTTTCTTCTAACATCATATTTTTAGCAAGAAGAGCTGCCGAGTAAGTTCCTGATAAAGCTGAGGCTATAGTAAATATTATTACATCCTCATCTCCTTCATAACTTTGCATAAATTTATCCGGTGATGGACATGAAGTTTTTGGTAATTCTTTTGAATTTCTCATTCTTTCATAAAACTCACTTTTGTCCAATTCTCCGTCTATGTAGGTATCTTCTCCAAAAGAGACATTTAATGGTACTATGTTTATATTATATTTTTCAATTATATCCTTATTTAAATCGCAAGAGCTATCTGTTATTATTTTTATTTTTTTCATGATTATATATACTCCTTTTCATAGCATAAGTCGGTCGTCCGACCGATTATTAATATAATTATATCCTCTACCAATATTAATGTCAATCATTTCTTTTGAATATCAAATTATTTTATTTAAAAATCGTCATAATTCCTTACAATAAAAATAAAGCTATGATATAATCATAACTTTACTTTATCTTTTAATTTCAAAATTGCTTCAGTAATTCTTTTTTCTCTTGTTTCAGCCTTTTTCTCACTATTTATCAAATTTACATATTTTCTTTTCCCAGAATAAGATAGTATTTCATAAAATTCTTTTGCTTCCAAATTTTCTTCCATAATCTTCGCAAAATCCTTTGGAACCTCTACTACTCTTTCTTCTTCATCTTTTTCAACTTCAACAAATATGATGTCTCCTGGGTCTTTTCCTAATTTTTTTCTAATATCTTTGGTTATTCCTATTATATGGCACCGTCCACCCATTTTAACTATGGAACCACGGTACTCTATATTATCAAATTTAGCCTTCACTTTCACTCTTTTGGCACTAAATTCCTTTTCCACATCGAAAGGAATCTCATATAATATAAGTTTTTATTTTATCATCTTCTACAAATAAAAAACAATACTTCTTAATTTATAGAAAGAGGGTCTATACAGACCCTCTTTCTATAAACTTGGTAATTCATCATAAGATGTTATTACTTTATTTACTATTCCATAATCCACTGCTTCATTACAATTTAACCAATAATTTCTATCTGTATCATTTTGTACTTTTTCTAGTGGTTGATTTGTAGCAGCACTTATTATTTTATTTATTCTTTCACGAACTCTAGCGATTTCTAAAGCTTCTATATGAAGATCTGTTGCTTGACCTCTACATTGACCAAGTGGTTGATGTATCATATATCTTGTATTTGGTAAAGAGTATCTATTTTCTTTATCAGCGGCAAGATATATGGTTATTCCAGCACTAGCTACCCATCCTGTACCTATAACTATAACCTTTGGTTTTACAAATTTAATCATGTCATGAATAGTATCCCCAGCTTCAACATGTCCACCTTGACTATTGATAAATATTTTTATAGGTTCATCACCCATTTCTTGTAAAATTAATAATTGTGTAGATACTTTTTCTGCTAATTCTTGATTTATCTCTCCTGAAATAAATATTGTTCTAGATTTTAGTAGTTTTTCCATCACTACACTAGATGTATCTTTTCCCTTTTCTTCTTTTTCCCCTAAATAAATCATTAACGTTCTCCTTTTATACTGTATTAATATAAATCATTTAAAGATAAATGTTAATTTATCCCTTATTAAACATTATATCTCTATCTTAATTACCTTACAACTTTCCATTTATTAAATTTTCTATTTCTTTTAATTTATTTTCACTTAATGATTTTAGATATTCTATATATAGTTCTTCCCATTCATAATTTGTATCTATCTTATTTGATAGAATTTTTATAATATCTAATTTTTCCATTCTATATTCTCCATAGAAAACTAACTTACCTAAAATACTAAGCTCCAAATTACTTAAAGACATGAATAAAAGTAAGTATTCGTCTTCAAAAATACAGTTACTTTTTAATATATCTACATAATCTTTTATGGAATTTATATTTTTATTGATTATCTCTATTTTCTCATAGATATTATCACTTTCTAATATTTCTTCTACAACTGATCTAAAAGTATCGTCATCTAATCTAATTTCTTCATCAATAATTAAATGATTTTCATCATTTTTAACTTTATCTGTTATTACTAAAACGCTGATTAAGTTATCTCTTTTTATTGCATCAATTGTAAGATTTATCAAACTTTCTTCATACCCTTTTAAATAAGCGCTCTCATATTCTCCTAAGCTATAGCATTTAATTATTTTATTTATTATCAAACTAATTAAAGTTTTTACTTCTTCTTTATTTAGTTTTTTTAAATTATCGTTCAACTTTTCAAAATCATTTTTACTAATTTCTAAAGACTCATTATTACAAAGAATTGAAAAAACTGCATTGTTAATTGTCATTTCAAAAATATTTATAAGTAAATCTCTATAATCAATTTTATAAGTATCTCCATAAGATTTTAATATTTTATGAATATCATCATTATTAAACTTGTTGCATATTTCATTTTCCAGATATAGATTCCATAGATAATTTTTTATATAATAAAGACCTACCACATCCCAATCATCAAAAGCCAATGGATAATCTATATCTGCCACACATTCATCTGGCTCAAATTCTAAATTATAGAACTTAAAAAAATTAGAAATTCCAAACAAAGTGTCTTTATAAGCTGTTAAATCAGTATAAATTTGATTTTTTAATGTTCTTTTATATAGCTTTTCAGTATGAATAAAGTCTTCTTTTAAAATTATCTTTCCCTTTTCATAAATATATGATATTTCTTCTTCCTTTAAAGTTTTTATAGCCAATTCTATATTTTCAAAAGTATTCATATAAGCATCTATTGTATACCATATTCCAATTATAAGTTTTTCTGCTTTTTCAACTGTAACTGAGCTACTTTCTCCTTTTGTGTACTTTAATATTAAATCTTTTAAAATTTCTCCTATCTTAATTTGTACATTATATAGAAAAGCTTTAGGCAAAATTTTACATCTTACACATTCATTTATTAAAGATATAGTATATTGATATTTTGAAAGATTACCAGAGTTAAAGTCTTTACTAATAAATTGTAAGTTATTCATCTTCACCCATCCTTCCAAGTCGGAAATCCAATGCATATTTTTCCGCTAAGTTTTGCACATTGTCAATTCTTCCACTAGTTTCTTCATAAAATTCACCAATAATATCTATAATTTCATTATCACTTATTTTATCTAAAGTTTCATTTTTTAGGTAATAAAAAATATCTTGTA
>NZ_JANKBY010000499.1:0-1856 GCF_024621905.1 Terrisporobacter muris | reverse complement strand
AATTAAGATATTATAAATATGTTCTGTTTGAACTTTTTCATACTTATTATACCACAATATCTTACATATAAATTAAAATTACCCTTAGAAATATAATTTTAAGCAGATTAATCTAATATATAATAATATTATTAAGTTTATCCCATGTAAAAAATTCGCTTTGTTCATATCACCAACGAGATGTCTTCATTACCACTTTAAGCCACTGTGTGGGCGATATGAAATTTTATGTAACTCCGTTGATCAAAAACTAACTTTTTTACATCTCAATATTGGTTGGCATTATTTAGTTTCATGAGTTTCTCACAGTTTTGAAAGAAATATAATTTCCTTACATGTAAAAAGAGTAATAATATAAATATTACTACCCTTTTTCATTTTAAGTCTCATTTGTACATTCTAAAATCTTAACTTTATTATCTTCGTGATTATATTTCTCTTCATTGTTAACTAAAGGAACTATTTCCTTCTTGTACACATATTTAAACCCTATGACACTTAAAAAAACAGAAGCTAGCTCTGCAATAGGAAAGGCCCACCATACTAGGTTTAAATTATTAGTTCTAGATAATAAGTATGCTGCAGGAAGTAATACAACTAACTGTCTCCCTATTGATACAATTAAACTCATAACTCCATTACCAAGTGCTTGAAACATAGAACTTACAACTATGCAATATCCTGCAAATAAAAAGCTAATACTAATTATTCTAAGAGCTGGTGTTCCAATACTTATCATTTCTTCAGACGCACTAAATAACCCTAATAACTGTTTTGGTAAAAGCTGAAATATAACTAAACCAATAATCATTATACCTATTGCATAAATAATACTAATCTTTACAGTTTCCATTAATCTATCTTTGTGCTTTGCACCATAATTATAAGAAATAATTGGCACCATACCATTATTTATACCAAATACAGGCATGAATATAAAACTTTGTAATTTAAAATACACCCCGAACACAGCAGTTGCAGTAGATGTAAACACAAGTAATATTTTATTTATTCCAAAAGTCATAATTGAACCTATAGATGCCATTATGATAGACGGAATACCTACTGAATATATATCTCTTATAGTTTTTAAACTAGGTTTAAATCCTTTTATTTTCACTTTTATTTCCTTATTCTTTGTACTATTTAAATAAATACCCAACATCATCCCACTACTTTGACCTATGACAGTTGCAATAGCAGCTCCAGATATGCCCAATTTAGGAAAGCCCAATAATCCAAAAATTAATATTGGATCTAATATTATGTTTATAACTGCGCCAGTTATTTGTGTAATCATAGAATAAAATGTTTTTCCTGTTGACTGCATTAATTTTTCAAATACTATTTGACCGTACATACCAAAAGAACAAGTAGTAACTATAATTAAATAGAAATATCCACCATCTACAATATCCTTAATATCTGTTTGCCATTGAAAAAACTTTTTGCTAAATAATATACCTATTAGTAAAAATAATAAATAACTCATGACAGCTAAAAAAACACCATTGCTTGCAGCTCTATTAGCTTCTTCGAACTTTTTTTCACCTAAAGATCTTGAAAGTAGTGCATTTATACCTACTCCTGTACCTACTCCAACAGCAATCATAAAATTTTGTACTGGAAAAGCTAGAGAAACAGCGGTAAGTGCATTTTCACTAATTTTTGATACAAATATACTATCAACAACATTATATAGTGCTTGAACTAACATGGATATCATCATCGGTAGCGACATGCTTATTAGTAGTTTATTTATAGGCATTGTTCCCATTTTATTTTCTTTAACTATATTTTCCCCAGACATAATCTATAATCTCCCCCTTTCATAGTTATAATAGTTGCCAAGACAA
>NZ_JANKBY010000498.1:0-1869 GCF_024621905.1 Terrisporobacter muris | reverse complement strand
AATGTTTATTATAAATATTTAGCAGATAAAGAATCTGGAAAAAAGACTCTTCTTAAAACTGTTGAAATCACATGTGAAAGTTCAATAGTCAATAAAGTTGAATACTGCATTTTATATGATAGCAATATGATTCCAATAAAGGACGCTTTTAGATTTATAAATTATAATTTTTTAGATTGTTCTCCAAATACAAAATATCAAGCTATTACATCCCTTAGAATATTATATAGTTTCTTAGAAATATTTGATTTAAATTTAAGGGAATTAACAGATAATGATATAAACAATTTAAAATACTTTTTAAGAGGCTACTCCCCTAGAGGAAACCTAATAACTATTAATTTAAATACAGATAGAAGTAACACTACTATAAACACTTATTTAGCTATGTTTAGACGATATACTGCCTTTTTAAATATTGAAAATTGTAATTTACATAAAATCTCTCCTATAACAACAAAAACATTCATGTACGGAGCTGATATCCTTGTTGAAAAGAACAGTTATGTTCATAATGAAGGTGTAAACGAAAGCAAGACAGTTCCAATGTATGTATCTATTGATGAGTATAAAAAGGTACTAGATGTTATAGCAAAAGACTATACAATACGTGAAGAATGCATAGTAAGACTTATGTATACGGGAGGATTAAGAATAGGAGAAGTTTTAGGTTTAACTATTGAAGATGTACAATGTAGACTTTATAAAAATCAAGATACTAAAAAAAAGAAAAAAACAGCCTTTGTTTACACTAGAAATAGAGTCACTGATAAAGATTACCAATTAGCAAAAAATCTTGAAAAGCCAAAAAATAGAAGAGCCTATATCACTAAGAACTACAAGCAAGGGGCTGGAAAGACATCTATAAATATTTCTTTATACGATAAAATAATGGAATATATAGATATTTTTCATAACCCAAATAGTTATAACAAAAAGGATGAAGATAAAGTTGAAGATACTATTCTAGAATATGATTTCTTTGATGAGATTTTAAATCCTGAGGTTAAAGAAGAATATAAAATTAAGAAAAAAAGTAATAAATCCTTAGAGTTATTCAATAGAAATTTTGAAAAATATGCAAGAGCAGATATAGTAGATAAAAAAGCAAACACCGATGAAAACGGATTCCCCATTTTAAAAAATAACTCGTATATTTTTATCAACAATGTAGGTAAACCACTAAATATAATTTCCTGGAATAAAATTATGAGAGAAATTTTAGAAAAAAGTGGTTTAGATGTAGACGAAAATAAAAGAGAACATAACTTAAATCATAGATTTAGACATGGACATGCCATGTTTCTTGTTAAGGAATTAAAGTACACACCTCAACAAGTTGCAGACCGTCTAAGACAGAGTAATCCAAGGTCAGCATACAAATACTTTAGACTTACCGATGATGATAGAGCTACTGCACATGATGAATTTTCTAAATCATTAGAAGATAGTCTTAGCAAAATATAATCTTTCAATTAAATTATATTATTTAACAAATTTTACAAGGAGTTGTAATTAAAATGAACAAAAAATTCGACGTTATAGGTGATGACAAACTGAGGAACGCTCTTTTAAATTTTTCTAGTAAAGCAGGATTAAACAAGACACAACAAAAGTATTTAAATACCTACATTTCAAAATATAAAAACGTAAAATTAGATACTTTAAATTGGGAAACTATTTGCGATATATCATCAAATATAGAATCTTCACATATAAGGTTTGTATTCGCATGGTTCAATGCAAATTTTATTAAATACTTAATTGAAAATAGATTATACGAAGATACATTTATAGATTCAAATTTAGATATTATATTAAATCTACTTAATTTACTTGATTCAAAGGAAAGACGTAATCGTATCATGA
>NZ_JANKBY010000497.1:0-1874 GCF_024621905.1 Terrisporobacter muris | reverse complement strand
TAGAAAATGATAAAAGATAGAGCGATTAGATATAAAGTAGTAAGTTACTTAAATTAATGACGATAATGTGAATTAAAAATATTATATTAAGGGTTATTTAAGGAGAATAAGTATGAAAAAAAGGGAATACACAATAGAGAATTTAGAAGAGTTACTTGATAATCTACCCTATGAAATATGGATGAAAGATAAAGAGGGTAAACATATATACATAAATAAATTAGGGGCTGAAAATGTAGGTTTAAGTAAAGAAGATATAATAGGTAAAACAGATCATGAAATAAGGCCGGTTTATATAGCAGATAAATGCTTGGAAACAGATGTAGATTTAATCGCTGGGAAAATTGATAGATATAGCAAGGAGGAGAAAATTACAAATTTAAATGATGTATCGTACCATGTTAATAAATTTATCCTAAATAAAGATAAAGATATAATTTTAGGAGGAATTGCAGAAGAGGTAAGTATAAAAGAAAGTATTCAAGATGTTACAGATCATATAATGTTTAATGACTTTAATCTTGGTAATTTAAAAACTAATTACATAAAATTTTTAAAGGATAAACTCAAATCATTAAATTTAGCTTTAAAGAGCACAAACATAGACATATTTTTATATGAGGAAGATAGAAAATTTAAATTTTATATGAGTGCGAATGATGATATATGTATTTTTAATGATAATACTAGATTCATTTTAGACGAAGACTTTAAGAAAGAAATTCTAGATGAAAAAAATTATTTTTGCACATCAAAATATAAAAAATTTATAGAGCTTAATAATTATAAAGATGAATTAGTATCAAGACTGTACGCTATAGAAATAGCAGGTAATACATGCGCTTTGGTTAATATTCAATATGAAAATGCAACAGTTATAAAATATAAAGATGATGTATCTATAATTGAAATATTTAAAAAAATGTCAATCCTGATATTTCAATTGGAAAATGAAAAGGATTTTTTGGTATCAGACATAGAAAATAGGAGGGTAGAAGAAGCTATAGATTTTGAACATATAAAATCAAGCTTTATAGCTAATATATCTCATGAATTTAAAACTCCAATAAACATAATATTGTCGACTGTTCAACTGTTAATTGCAATTGAAAAGGGGGACTTCAATCGTATAACTAAAGACAGATATATTGAATATTTAAATATGTTGAAGCAGAACTCGTACAGATTATTAAGGTTAGTTAATAATATAATTGACACAGCTAAAATAGAGAATAATTTTTATAAGCTAAACTTAGGGAACTATAATATTATAAAGCTTATAGAAGACATAACTATGTCAACATCAAATTATGTTTCAGAGAATAATAGAAACATAATTTTTGATACAGATGAAGAAGAAGTTATTTTAGCATGTGATCCAGACAAAATAGAAAGAGTAATTTTAAATCTATTATCAAATGCAATTAAATTTTCAGAACTAGGAAGCAATATAAATGTTGATGTAAGCACAGATTTTGATAGAAATATAGTTTATGTATCAGTAAAAAATACAGGGGAATTAATTAGTGAAGAATATGCAAATAAAATATTTGGTCAATTTATGCAAGGAGAAAATTTATTTATAAGACGTACAGAAGGTAGCGGTATTGGTTTATATTTAGCTAAGTATTTTATTAAAATGCATAATGGGGATATATGGTTAAATTTAGATAATAAAGAATGTACAGAGTTTACATTCTCTATACCTATAGAAAAAGTACATGATAAAGAAAATTTTAATGAAGATATATATATTATCAACGAAAGCAAAATAATTGAGCAATGTAATATCGAATTTTCTGATATATATAAATAAAATAGTGGAAGATTGTATATTTAAAAGTTAGTTTTTATTTATTAGTCTGTATATAAAA
>NZ_JANKBY010000496.1:0-1884 GCF_024621905.1 Terrisporobacter muris | reverse complement strand
TAAAAAATAGTACACTATTATTTAATTAAAAAACTTGTGGTAGGTAAGGTATATAAATGAAAGCTAAAAAAAATTCACTTAGAGGTATAAAAGATTGTTTAAAGCTATTGTTTAAATACGACAAAAAATATTTATTTATTTCTATAATCATGGCTATATTCCAAGGGGTTATACCAACATTTACATTAACGATAAGTCAACAAATTTTAAATACATTACAAAAGAATCAAACAACTATAAAATACTTAGTTTTTTTACTATCTATTTATGCAATGTTGAATGTAATTCCTAGTTTGATAATTTCAATATATAGCTATTATAGAACTAAATTCAATAAAAATTTTGAAAAATACATTGATGAGCTACTATTAAAAAAAATATTAAAACTAAACTTAAAAGACTTCGAAGATGATGAAGTTTATGACATGATAAATAGAGCTAAGTCTCAAAGGGGCATAAATTTAACAACACTGTTTGAAAATTCAGTTAATTTAGTTAAAGAAATAATCTCCATAGTATCACTGATTGTTTTACTTTCTAAATTTAATGTATGGTTAATCTTAATTGTCATAATAGTCCCAATAATCAATTCATTATTTTCAGTTAAGTTTGGAAAAGAACAGTATGATATAGTATATGATCGTACTTACAAAGAAAGAAAATTATGGTATATAGACCATTTAGTCTCTAAAGGACAAGCTTACAAAGAAATAAAATTATTTAACATAGGAAATAAGCTGTTAAATTACTATCTAAAGTTAAAAACTGAAATTATAAAGCAAGATTTAAAAGTAGTTAAAAAAACATTTTGGACAACTTTGTTATGTATGTTTTTTGATTCTGTTATAGATGCTATGATAATAGGATATATAATTTTCCAAGGCTTTTTAAAAAAAATATTAATTGGGGATACAACAGTATATATTCAAGCAGTTCAATCTATAAAAAGTAATGTTGAATCAATATTTACCTTAGTTAGTACAATAATTCAAGAATCATTTTATATTAATTTATTTTTCGACTTATTAGAATACAATATCTCTGATACTCCTGATGAATTATTGGGTGATAAATTTACTATTTCTAATATTGAACATATAAAAATTGAAAACTTATCCTATAAATATCCAGAATCAGATTGTTATGCACTAGAAAATATCAACCTAGAAATCAGTAAAGGAGAATCAATAGCTCTTGTGGGTAGAAATGGTTCAGGCAAAACAACTTTAATAAAAATATTAATGGGTTTTTATGATAATTATGAAGGTGTAATAAAAATAAATGGTATAAATTTTAAAAAAATAGACAAGCAATCATATAGAGATATAGTTAGTAGTGTTTTCCAAGATTATATAAAATATGAGGCAACACTTAGAGAAAATGTATCTATAGGTTTAGGAATATCTTTGGGAGAATCCAATGAAAATATAGATAGTAAGATATTAGAAGTGATTAAAAAAACAAATTTAAAAAGTAGTATTTATAAGGAAAATGGTCTAGACACAATTCTTGGAACTTGGTTTGGTAAAACACAATTATCAATGGGAGAGTGGCAAAGGTTAGCCATATCTAGAGCATTACTTAAAAATGCAGATTTATATATTTTTGACGAACCCGATGCATCACTAGATGCAGAAGCTGAAAGTCAATTATTGAATTTATATAAATCTACCTTTAAAGATAAAATAGGTATATTTATAACTCATAATATATCTACTGCAAGTAAAATAACTGATAATATAGTAGTTTTGGATAATGGATCAATCGCTGAAAGAGGAAACCATAAAGAATTGCTTTGTGAACAAGGAATTTATTCAAAACTATTTTATAGCAATAATTAAATATTAGGTTATTACAGAATTATTATATCTATCTTAATAATTC
>NZ_JANKBY010000495.1:0-1911 GCF_024621905.1 Terrisporobacter muris | reverse complement strand
AAGATAAGATGTTCCTTTTTATTATTAAAATATATAATTTATTTTGTATACTTTAGTAGAACTATTAACAATGATACAATGATTGTAAATTGTATATATAAGAACTGTCATACTTATAAAAGGTATAATAAGCTGGTGAAATTGAGATTGGTTACAGTTTAGGTAAAGAATTTGAGCACAACGGATATATGACAGAAGCTGTAAAAGCAATCTGTTAGTGGGCATTTAAACAAAATGGTGTTAAAAGTATTATTGCTGAAACTGATTTAGACAGCCTGGCATCTCAAAGAATCCTAGAGAGATGTGGATTTAAAAATTACAAGCAAGAAGAAACTATTTGGTGGAAATTATAAATATAAATTTATACATATGAATTTAAAATAGATATAACCTAGTAATTTCAATGGATATAGTTAAGAAAAAATGATAATTGTTATCAATTTTATATAATCGTTGAATATAAAATTTTATTCAAATATAATGAAATTAGGTTCCGGAGCCTAATATAAAAATAGGAGAATAAAATTATGTATCATGGAAGATTTAAAGGAACCCACTATGAAGCAGGATATAAGTGGGGTGCTTTGCTAAATAAAAATGGAAAAAAACTAAATAGCTGTCCTACTTATGAAGTGGATGAAGTAAAAATTCAATTTGGAAGAGACTGCAAAAATATATTTGAAAAATATTATCCTGAAATAGTTGAAGAAGTAAAAGGAATAGCTCATGGAAATGAAACTTCATTTGAATACTTATGTGGAATGTTGTTTTCTATGTATTGTTTTGAATTTGATAATAAATGTACTTGTTTTGCTATAAATAACAAAGATCAAATTTTATTTGGTAGAAACAGTGATTTTTTAGTAAGTCTAGAAAAACTATATATGAACTGTCTTTATAACTTAGATAATGTTTACTCTTTTAATGGGAATACAACAGCCTTTGTTCAAATGGAAGATGGTGTAAATGAAGAAGGTTTAGCAATAGGTTTAACTTTTATATATCCAAAATTAAGAAAACCAGGATTTAATGCAGGAATATTAGTTAGATATATTCTTGAAAAATGTAAAACTACTGAAGAGGCAATTGCAGCCATAAAAACTTTGCCAATAGCCTCACAACAAACTATTACCCTTGCTGATAAAAATGGTCATATAGCCGTAGTTGAATGTAACTGTGAAAAAGTAGTAGTCATAACACCAAAAGCTGGAGAAGATTTCGTATCAACAGCTAATAATTTTAATACAACTGAAATGGAATGCTATAAAAACACTGAAATAGATGATTGGCGTTCTTGTGATAGATATGAAACAACTAAAAATGCCTTAGCTAATAATAAAGATAAGTATAGTCTAGATTTTGCCATGAATTTACTTGGTGGTAAGTATGGATTTATGTGCCAATATGATAGAAAAACTAATGCTGATACTGTATGGTCAGTAGTTTATGACTTGAAAAATAATCAAATTTGGAGAGTTGAAGGCAACCCTGGTCGCAAGAAGTTTAAGGAAGATATCCGTTTTAAAATAAAATAGTTTAATAAAGTTAACTAACAAAACAAAATGTCCAAGGGGGTATCTCAAAAAGATATATCCTTGGACATTTAAACTATAGTTAGTATTACTTAAATTATTAGAATTGTGATTTGAGTTTATTTATAAACCTATTTCTCCTTATACAATATAAAGTTGAATGAATTGTGTTAAACAAAATACTTTGTAACTTATTAGCAATTTATAGAAATATTTAATATGGTAAAATCTTAATATACTAAAAAATTAGGGGGAGAATATGAAATTAAGCAAAAATAGAAAAGTAACAATTGCCTTAGCTATAATAATAGGGCTTTTGTTAGGTCTTATTTTTGATGAAGGGCTAGATATAGTTATAACAATAATGTGTATAATTATA
>NZ_JANKBY010000494.1:0-1936 GCF_024621905.1 Terrisporobacter muris | reverse complement strand
TTACAAAAAAAGCCTTAATACAATTATATATTAAGACTTTTTTTTATTATTATTCTATTTTTTTATTTTTTTAATATATTCCACTGCTTTTAAAGTTCCCATTTTTGAATGGTCAAATGTAAGTCCACCTTGGAAGTAAACATTATATGGCGGCCTAATTGGTGCATCTGCACTAAGTTCTATTGATGACCCTTGAATAAATGCTCCTGCTGCCATTATTACTTCATCTTCATAACCAGGCATTGCCCATGGTTCTGGTTTCACATAAGAATCAACTGGAGCTGCTGCTTGTGTTCCTTGACAAAATGCTATAACTTCCTCAGCATTTTTAAGTCTTACAACTTGTATAATATCACTTCTTAAATCATCGTATTTTGGAAGTACATCATATCCTAATTTTTCAAACATTCTAGCACAATATATTGCTCCCATTACTGCTTGAGATGTTACATAAGGCGCCATAAAGAATCCTTGTAGTACATTTCTTGTAGTTCCAAATGTTAAACCACATTCTTTTCCTATACCAGGAGTAGTTAATCTATAAGATATCATTTCAACTAGATCTTTTCTACCAGCTATATACCCACCAGTTAATGCAAGACCTCCACCTGGGTTTTTAATTAATGAACCAGCCATTATATCAGCACCAACTTCTGTAGGCTCTTTTATATCTAAGAATTCACCATAACAGTTATCAACCATTACTATTAAATCCTTGTTAACTGATTTAACAACATCTATAGCTTCTTTTATATCTTCTATTGATAATGATTTTCTCCAAGAATATCCTTTTGATCTTTGAATCATTACTAGTTTTGTTTTTTCGTTTATCTTTTTCTTAACACCTTCCAAGTCTATGTTTCCATCTGGTAAGAAATCAACATCATCATATGTAACTCCAAATTCCTTTAGAGAGCCTTTTTCTTCTCTTATTCCTATTACACCTTGTAAAGTATCATAAGGTTTTTCTGTAATAGACAATATTTCATCTCCTGGTCTAACAATCCCTTGTATACATAAACTTAAGGCATGAGTTCCATTTACTATTATTGGCCTAACTAAAGCATCTTCTGCTCCAAATACATCTGCATATATTTCTTCAATTTTTTCACGTCCAATATCGTTATATCCATACCCTGTCGTCCAGTTAAAGTGATTATCACTTAAATGAGCTCTTTGCATAGCTCTTAAAACTTTATATTGGTTAAATTCTCTTATTTCTTTTATTTTATCAAATTGATCTTTTATATCTTCCATTACTTCATTGGATAATTCAAAAGTTTCATCATCCAATCCGTAGTATTCTTTTAATAATTCACTTGTCTCTTTAAGCACTTAATCTCACCTATTTTCTTTTATTTGTCACTTTAAAAAGTTTATCATAGTAAAAATTTAACTTCAAGATTTAAAGTTAAAAAATTTGCTTAGCTTATATCATCAAAGATATATTCTTGTTACCACTTCGGATAAATCCGTTACTTAAAATTTGCTTTACTCATGTCGGCAAATTTGAGAAACATATCGCCTTCTTGTAAGTAAAAAGGCACTTATATCAACCCATAATTTATTGTAGGTTAATATAAGTACCTTTTAAACAATATAGTTACCTGAAAGCGTTTCATTGTTGATATAAGCAAATTAAATATTTATCTTTTATATTACTTTGCATTATTTTGATTTGTATTTTGTAAGTTTATACTTTTGCCTGGTACTATTGTAGAAACTGCATGTTTATAAATTAGATTTTGTTGTCTATTCTCACCTTCTAGTAATACTATATAGCTATCAAACCCCTTTACATATCCTTTAATTTGGACACCATTCATTAGATATATTGTTACAGGTACTCTTTCTTTCCTAGCATTATTTAAAAATAAATCTTGTAAATTTAAAGCAGTATTTTTCATTAACAATATCCTCCCGACTAAATTATATT
>NZ_JANKBY010000493.1:0-1950 GCF_024621905.1 Terrisporobacter muris | reverse complement strand
TTTTCAAATGATTCTAACTTATCCTCATATTTTTTTGAATTTTTTATAAATCTTATTTCATTCTCAAAAGCTGCTATTTTTTCTACTGCACAATAACAACTATAATTGTTTTCATATAAATTATTTAATTCATTAATTATTGATATACATATTTCATTGTCTCTTACTTCCAAAAATTTCTTTAATCTAAGTATTTTAGAATTTATAATTTTAATATGACTTAGATGCTCACTATTATATGCAAATGACTTTATTGCTCTTATTTCATATGAAATAGGTTTTATTCCATTTAATATTTCTTCTAAAGTTTTAATCTTTGTATTAATCTTATTTATATTTCTTTCCAATATTATTAGATTTTCTTTGTAGGCCTCATACTTTTTAACATTATCTAAATGCAAAACTATTTTTTCTAATAATAGATGTTTCTTTTTATAATTATTTTTACAAATGTCTAATGTCGTATCTAGCCAAGTTTTTACCACATTTCCTTCCGTATATTTTTCTCCTTCACTTTCAACTCTGGATAAATTACCAGTTCTTAAAGCTCTAATCCTAGGGTTATCTATTATCCTCCCTAGTGCATTATCAACTGCCAAATTTGACTGAGATGCTATCAAGGTTTTTAATCCTCTAATAGCATTTTGATAACAAATTTCTGCAATTACTGTAGTTTTTCCTGTTCCAGGTGGTCCTTGAATAACAAATACATCCTTTGAATTTAAAGCTCCTTGCACTGCTTTTATCTGGCTATTATTTAAAGTATTTAATAATAAGTTATTTACATTCAAAATAACTTCTTCATCCTCTTTTTTATATTCTAAATTTTTAGTGTCAAATAAAATAGTTGCCAATTGATTATTTAAAGATTGTCCTGATTTTAATAAGTATAATCCTCGTCTTAAATTGATGGCTTGAGCCAAATCCCCCATTTTAGATATTCTCAAATATCCTTTATTTGGAAATACTGTTTTATTTTCTAAAAGTAATTCTTGAAACTCATCATTTAATTCAATTACAATAGACTTATTTTCTATATTTATCTTATATATAGAACCTATATTATCTTCTACTCTTTCATTAGAGTTTTCGATTTCCTTATCATAAAACAGTATTACCCTATCATTTCTGAAATTTTGCAACTTCTCAATTTCTTCATTAGTAAATGATTTAAAATTCATGGTACATTTTGTAAAATCACTATTACTTTTGTATCCCTTATATTTTATCTCCAATTGTGAGTGTCTTGCATTGTCTTCTATTATTTTTAAATAATGATCCCATTCATCTATTCTGTTTTGGACTTCTATTGACAAATTACTTTTTTCTTTAATAGGCATAGTTCTATAAATATAAGCCTCTCTTTTTATTATTCCCCTTTCTTTACTAGATTTTTTAACTTTATCAGTTTTATCAACTAAAGTATCATAACTATCAGCTTTTTTTATTATAGATAATATATCATTGCTGATGCATATATTTTTAATACTTTCTTCTGTACACAATTTTATTTTTTGAAAATAACAATTATTTTTTTTATTTCCATATTCATCAGAGGCTAGACATAAATTTGTTACTAAAAAATGCTGTTTATCAATATTTACACCATCTACACATAATATTTTACCACCTCTTTTGTTCATAAAATTTCGATTATTAATATTTTCAGTATCACTGGTCATCATTAATCTAGTTTTTCTATCTGAATCTCCAAGTACTGTAATATCCATCAAATAAAAATCATATATTACATCTTCTAAAATAATATTCAATACTTCATCTTTTCTATTATCATCTATCAAACTAACATATTTATTTTTTTCGTCACTATTAATTATTCTATTTATTTTATAAACAGCATTGTTTGTAAGTTTAATCCCTAGATAAATAAAGTTTTCATAAGACTTATCTTCCCCATATGTATTAAACTCCATAATTTCCTCCTAGATC
>NZ_JANKBY010000492.1:0-1953 GCF_024621905.1 Terrisporobacter muris | reverse complement strand
AATTTAGAGTTAATATAAAAATGATAAAAATAAATTAACAATTATAATGAGTTATTTTGATATGGAGGGAGAGCCTACAAATGATAAAAGAGCAAATAAGGGATCAACTTATAAAAGGATTAATTGATGACAATGTTATAGATTTATTTCAACGTAATATGATGCCTCTTAATCAACTTATGTCTTATTATCGTTGTGCAATTATGGAAGTGGAAACAAAATTCAAAGTATTAAATGAACAATTTTCCCTTCAATATGATAGAAATCCAATAGAAACAATAAAATCTAGACTAAAGTCACCAGAAGGAATAGTTAAAAAATTAAAGCGAAAAGGCTATCCTTTTTCTCTAGAATCAATAGAAAAAAATATAAATGATATTGCAGGGATAAGGGTTATTTGTTCCTTCCCAGAAGATATATATTTACTGGCAGAATGTTTATTGCAACAAGATGACATAACTTTAGTAGAAGTGAAAGACTATATAAAAAATCCTAAGGAAAGTGGATATAGAAGTCTACATCTGATTATAGAAGTGCCGATTTTCTTAGAAAATGAAAAGAAAAATATGAAAGTGGAAGTTCAACTAAGAACTATCGCAATGGATTTTTGGGCAAGTTTGGAGCATAAATTACGTTATAAAAAAGATATACCTGAAGATGAGGCAGACTTCTTAGCTAGAGAGTTAGTAGAATGTGCGAAAATTAGTGCAGATTTAGATAATCGTATGGAGCAAATAAGAAATAGAATATTAGTAAATAGTTAGTAATTTAAGTCATATGGATTTACGTCCATATGACTTTTTTAATTGTAAGGCAAATTAATACAAAAATTTATTTAGTATTTGTTATAAAAAAGTTATACTTATATTATTACTTAAAAAAATGTAAAAAAATGTAGAAATAATAAGGAGAGACATATGAAATTATTTAAGACAAACAAATTTAAATCATTATTATTAGTAGGAGCATTGTCTTTATCATTATTCTTTGGAGGATGTTCTAGTGCTACAGGTACATTAAGTACAATAACTGGATCTAACACCACTCAGGAAACAAATGATAATTCTGTGCCAAAGGGATCAGCAGAGGCTTCTGTAGAAAGAGTGATTGATGGTGATACAGTAAAGGTGAAATTAAAAGATTCTGGAGAAACAGTTAGTTTAAGATTATTGCTAGTAGACACACCAGAATCAGTTAAGCCAGGTGTGGATCCACAGCCATATTCAATAGATGCATCAAATTTTGCCAAACAGTCACTTAAAGCAGGAGAAAAAGTATATCTAGAATATGATAATGGAGACAAAACTGATAAATATAATAGACATTTATGTTATTTATGGTTTTACAGCAAAGAAGATAAAAGTTGGAAAATGTTCAATGAAAGTCTTATAGAGAAAGGATTTGCAAGAGTTGGATATATTTATTCTCAAAAAAGACATCTAGACACTTTATATGCTGCTCAGGATAAAGCCAAGGCTAAGAAATTAAATATATGGTCAGTAGACGGATATGTTACAGACAAAGGATTTGATGTAGATGCATATAACAAAGGTGGAGGGGCAACATCAACTTCAACTTCAAATAGCTCTAATAATAATACAAACCAAAGTAATGTTAATGAAATTGTATATGCCAACGGAGGTAATTCAAGTTCAAATAAATATCATTTATCTAGAGATGCTCATGGGATGAAGGGTGCTATTAAAATGACTGAATCAAAAGCTAAATCTCAAGGGTATGAAGCATGTGGATTATGCTATTAAAAGGCTATAAAAAAATAAAATTATAAGATAAAAAATATATAAATTTAAAATGGACTCTAGATTTTTGTAAGCATAAACCTAGAGTCCATTTATAATGATTATTTATTAGTTAATAGTTCAATACCTTTTTCTATAAAGGTGATAACATCTTCTCTAGTTGAGTATTCAGCAGAACTATTGAAAATATTAT